>JAHLFI010000022.1 GCA_018883865.1 Candidatus Oceanisphaera merdipullorum | reverse complement strand
CCACTGACCCGAGTGCGCAATCTTGCCGCCGATACCAAGACCCGTATTTACTTAAAGCGTGAAGACTTGCTGCACGGCGGCGCTCACAAAACTAACCAAGTATTGGGCCAAGCCTTGCTAGCCAAACGCATGGGTAAAACCGAAATTATCGCCGAAACCGGCGCCGGCCAACACGGTGTCGCTACCGCCTTGGCCTGTGCCTTAATGGGCTTAAAGTGCCGCATCTACATGGGCGCCAAAGACTGCGCTCGCCAAGAGCCTAACGTGTTTCGTATGAAATTAATGGGTGCCGAAGTGATACCGGTACACGCCGGATCTTCTACCCTAAAAGACGCCTGTAACGAAGCCATGCGCGACTGGGCCGCCAGCTACGAAACTTCGCATTATATGCTGGGCACCGCCGCCGGCCCCCACCCATTCCCCACCATAGTGCGCGAATTTCAACGCATGATAGGTGAAGAAGCCAAAGTGCAAATCATGGAGCACGAAGCTCGCCTGCCCGACGCCGTAATTGCCTGCGTTGGTGGCGGCTCCAACGCCATCGGCATGTTTGCCGACTTTATCGACGAAGAAAAGGTACGCCTTATTGGGGTCGAACCCGCCGGTAAAGGCATTAGCACGGGTGAGCATGGCGCCACCTTGGGCGAGGGTACCAAAGGCATCTTCTTTGGCATGTTGTCACTCATGATGCACAACGAAGACGGCCAAGTCTCGGAGTCTTATTCTATCTCAGCCGGTCTCGACTTCCCGTCGGTGGGCCCGCAACACGCGCATTTAGCCTCTATTGGCCGCGCCGAATATGTGTCGGTCACCGATGAAGAAGCACTCGATGCCTTCCAAGCACTGGCCCGCCATGAAGGTATTATTCCAGCGCTCGAATCGTCTCACGCGCTGGCTTACGCACTAAAAATGGCCGCAGCCGAGCCGGAAAAAGAGCAAGTATTAGTGGTTAACTTATCGGGCCGAGGTGATAAAGACATCTTTACCGTGGCCGAAATCTTAGCGCAAAAGGGAGCAATGTAATGAGCCGTTATCAGCGTTTATTTAGCCGTTTAGCGGCGGCCAAGCAAGGCGCCTTCGTGCCCTTTATTACCCTTGGCGACCCTACGCCTGCTGACTCACTAAAGGTGATCGATGCTTTAATTGCCGGCGGCGCCGATGCCTTAGAACTTGGCATTCCGTTTTCCGATCCCGTGGCCGATGGCCCCACCATTCAAGCTGCCAGTATTCGCGCCTTGGATGCCGGCACGCGCACTCAAACCTGCTTCGATATGCTGTCCCAAGTGCGCGCTAAATACCCAGAAATCCCCATGGGTTTATTGGTGTACGCCAACTTGGTATACGCACCCGGTATGGACAGCTTTTATGCCCGCGCCGCCGCCGCAGGCGTGGACTCGGTATTGGTAGCCGATGCACCCTTAGAAATGTCGGCACCCTTTAAAGCCGCCGCCAGCAAAGCGGGCATAGAAACTATTTTTATCGCCCCACCTAATGGCGACGAAGCAGCATTAAAAGCTATCGCCGAAGCTGGCGCCGGTTACACCTATTTGCTGAGCCGTGCCGGTGTGACAGGCACCGAAACCAAAGCCGGCAAGCCGGTGGACACCTTGTTAGCCACGCTGACTAAATACAATGCTCCGCCTTCCCTGCTCGGCTTTGGTATTTCTACGCCCGAGCAAGTGCGCGAAGCCATTAAGGCGGGTGCTGCTGGTGCCATATCGGGCTCCGCTGTCGTAAAAATCATCGAGCAGCATAAAGATGATATTGATGCGCTGACGACTGCGTTGACGGCGTTTGTGAAAGAGATGAAGGCAGCGACGCTGTAAGCGTGATGTCTGATGAAAAACAAAATATCGAGCTTATGGCTCGGTATTTTTTTACTTCTTACTTGTTCTCGGCGCATCGAATCCTTAACTGACAGCAGGATTACCTAGGCCAAGGCGCTAAAGGTTTTGCCACTCATCTTTTCAGCCTACGGGGAACATTCATTGGATGTTCGGTTCGGCTGAAAAGATTCATCACCGCGAGGCAAGCTCACCCCATACGACGCTCAGAAAATGCCATCGAGCGCGATGGATGGCGTGAGTGTCACCATTGCAGGTGCCTTTGTTGGCCATGGCATTTGACGGTTGGCTACGCCCATTCCTGCTGCCTCTTAGGTTGGTTTCATCAATAAACAACTAAGGTGCGGCTGGGGCTGAAGATGCCTAGTTAACCGACAGTTCGCGATCTCCGTATATTTCGCTTACTTAACCAGCGTTTAGGCCACTGCGTATTGTGCTACACACCCAAAAAACGCTACTATAACGGCCTGCGCCGCCCCCATAGTTAAATGGATATAACAAGGTCCTCCTAAGACTTAGTTGTAGGTTCGATTCCTGCTGGGGGCGCCACCTATCCATATAAATCAATAACTTAAATAGCATTATTGAACTAGCCCCCACATACCCAAAATAGTACTTAGACGATCAGCATCTATACCTTTTTGAGGCAAGAGACCCAAAGTCGATACTTTCTCTCTGCCCGCCATCAATCGTCAGTTTCTACCAAAACTGAAACCTGCAGGCAACCAATCACAATCTCCTTTCAATTTACCCAGAAACTAGCGGATTACACCGCACACGCACATCACTTGTATCGGTAACATCGACTTCATCGTTACTTAAGAGTTTTAAATCAGAGGGATTAGCTCATTTATCCTATCTGATTGGCAATAACGGCCAAGGCAAACGAATGATTTTCGCTATATTATGTTTAAGTGTTTGATTAAATTAATATTCACCATCATGGATTCCCCCTGTAACAATGGCGAATCTTTAGCGTTATTTTAATAAAAATAACCATTTAATCTGTTAATAAAACAAAAAAGACATGGCAATTATATTTATAAAAAATAACAAGAAAATCATAATTTAATTGAATATTTAAAATTAATTAACAACTCAAAATAACAAACACACACCAATAAACCTGCGAACCTGACAGTCAATAAGGTTACAAATCAGCCAACCAGATCGGGCTCGAACGAGAATATATTTAGGTTGATGTATATGTAAAACCTGAGTTGAGTGTATATAAGCTAACAACATATACTACCTAACAGTATCAAAGGCATATGAAATCTCGACCGCAGTTGATGTCAGGACATGACGCTGTAATAAGTGGTATGCATGCTTTAAGCTCAACACTACCTTGATATATTGGTACTTATGGCTAAGGCTTAATGGTGTCCGTGGGACAAATCATCAGGCTCAATAAAGTAAGGAGATAAATGATGCGAAATTGTATAGTCATTTCATTCAATCATTCTTCTTTTAATCAACACACCTCTTTGATCAACTTTGATGGCGTTGCAGGATTACGCTTTACTGCATGCTCTCAGTGCTGAGCTTGGTACACACCCTTATGATATACAGAGAATAAATGCTTTAAGGAGTATTAATAATGAAAACGTTTAACAGCTCTAAAACCATCATTATGACCGCCCTGCTCGCTGCATTCTCATTGTCAAGCGCCAACCTAGCCCTTGCCGAGGATAAGGCTGCAAATACCGCTGAGATGCGTGCGTTAGACTCTTCAACTACCACGAATAAAGAGGCCTGGCGAGACAGCAAACGTATGGAACAGTACGGTGGCGAAAAAACCATGCTGGAAAAGGCACTCGCAGATACTACCAGTGTTGACCAATTACGTGCTCGCCTGAAACAAGAAGGGTACGCGATCACCTCAATCAATCAGCAATCCGACAATGACTTTGAATATGAAGTCGTTAAGGGAAACGCCAGTTTTGAGGTAAAGGCCGATGTAGACAACCATAGAATTACAGGCATTACGGTATCCGATAACGTCTGGCGTGCCGACGAAACTAAGCGTGCCATGGCAGATGCAAATTATAAAGACGGTGAAGTGATGTACGATGAAGCACAAGCCGGAAAATACAGCGACGCTAAGTACATGGACTCGTGGGGAGACGAGAAGGATGCCCTTGAAGCGGCGATGCCTGTGGGTAAACAGGTGAGTGATTACCAAAAGATGCTACAAGATAAAGGCTATAAAATTACTTCAATCAATGATGTTGACGACAATAATGTTGAATTTGAAGTAGTAAAAGGCGATCACAGTTTTGAAGTTCAGCTTGATCGAGACCCATCAACCAAGATTGTTAATGAAATAGATATCAGCACCAACATGTGGCAGTCGGAAGAAACAGAAAAAGCACTCGGCCAAGAGTAATTAAAAGTTACAGCGCGTTAAACACCTTACTTTAACGCTGACAGACTACGATAACGAATGATGCAGTTGACCTCCAAACGACTCTTTTGGGGCGGTATGCTAAGCGATCGCCCCTTATTTGAGACTGTCAAAAAACATGTTGTGCTTGATGCCAGCGTAGAAACTTGGAAATACCCCTATCTTGAGAGTGTCATGTTCGATTTGCTACCCCATCGCCTTGAATTCGCAATGATGGTAACAACTGAACCAAGCTCGGGCAAACACGTGTTAATGCCATTAATTAGCACACAGCTCGCCCCATTGCGCTTAACAATCTAACCCGCTCAAATTCCTCACTAATCACCCCCCTACGACTTACATCAAGATGTTGAACTTTTTCACCCTAAAAACAAAAAATTAAGCAATATTATTGCTAAAAAAAGGATTATGTAGCATTAGAACGCAATCTTTAGCCTGATAATGTGCGTTATTCTATTCGCATATCTCATAAGCTAAATTTTAAGGTGTCTGCACATGAGCTTCTCTCATAAAAAGTATGTGGCATTTAAGCCAGTGGGCAAAACTAACCGTCGTTGGCCAGACCAGGTGATCGAGCAGGCACCACGTTGGTGTGCGGTTGATCTGCGTGACGGTAATCAGGCATTAATCAAACCGATGAACGTCACTCAGAAGCAGCGTCTGTTTGATTTATTGGTGAAACTTGGCTTTAAAGAAATTGAGATCGGTTTCCCTGCTGCCAGCCAGCCAGACTTTGATTTTTGTCGCAAGCTGATTGAAGAAAACCGCATTCCACAGGATGTCTGCATTCAAGTATTAACTCAGGCGCGGCCGGAGTTGATCGCCCGTACCTTTGAAGCCTTAAAAGGTGCAGATAAAGCCATAGTGCATGTTTATAACTCCACCTCCACGGTGCAGCGTGAGCAGGTGTTTGGGCTCGATCGTGATGGCATTCGCGAGATTGCCGTAAATGGTGCTCGTTGGGTTAAAGACCATGCAGCTAAAGCGCCTGAAACAGAGTGGGCCTTTCAGTATTCCCCTGAGAGTTTTACCGGCACTGAACTTGATTTTGCCGTCGAGGTGATTGATAGCGTAAACGCGGTATGGCGACCGGATCTTGGCCAAGCAGTGATCATTAACTTGCCCGCAACGGTCGAGATGTCAACGCCCAACGTGTTTGCCGATCAAATTGAATGGGTCTGTGACCATGTAGCGAACCGTGAGCACTTTAGTATTAGTGTGCATACCCATAACGATCGCGGTTGTGGCGTGGCGGCGGCAGAGTTGGCGATGATGGCGGGGGCAGATCGGGTTGAAGGTACCTTAATGGGCAATGGCGAGCGCACCGGTAATATGGACTTGGTGACCATGGCGATGAACCTGTATTCCCAAGGCATAGATCCGCGGTTGGATTTATCCGGTATGGCGGAAATTGTGGAGACGGTGGAAGCGTGCACCGATATCAGTACTCATCCACGCCACCCTTATGCAGGCGATCTGGTGTTTACGGCATTTTCTGGTAGTCATCAAGATGCCATTCGCAAATGCTTGGCCCGTCGTGAAGACGGCGAGATGTGGAATGTGGCCTACTTGCCGATAGATCCTGCGGATCTTGGACGTCATTATGATGAAGTGGTGCGCATTAATAGCCAGTCAGGCAAAGGCGGCGTAGCATATATATTGGAGCGTGATTACGGCATCACACTGCCGCGCTGGTTACAGATTGAGTTCAGCAAAGTGGTACAAATAGAGGCCGAGGCCAATGGCGGCGAAATTGACTCTTTAACCATTCATCGTTTATTTGAGGAAAAATATCTCAATGTGGAGCCAAGTTGGGCCTTGCTAACCTATGATCTACAGCGGGATCAAACTGGGGTACACGCAGAGGTGTGCTTTGGCACGCCCTTGCAACAGGTAAAGCTTAAAGGCCAAGGTTCGGGCGCAGTGGAAGCGGTAGCCGCAGCACTGCACACCCAATTCGGGGTGGTAGTGGTGGTTGAGGCCTATGACGAATTTGCCTTAGGCGAAGGCACCAAAGCCAATGCTTTGGCATGTATCCGCCTGCGCATTAAGGATACTCACTACAGTGCTGCGGCGCTGGCAGAAGATACCACTTTTGCAACCTTACAGGCCTTGTTATCTGCCGTAGCTCAGCAGGTAGATTTACCCATTCAGCCAGAGCAAACCCACCAAAACGCAGCTGTAAATGCCTGATCATTCATAGCCGGCATCCGCTGTCGGCTATTTGCCAAATCCATTGCGGGGAACGACATCCCTTGTGTGGGATACCGTACAGACTATCTCTGCTGGCATCACTATGGTTTTGATACTGGTTTGGCAAACCTGCTTTGCAATCCATAGATAACCATTAACACTCGCAGCGGAGATCTAACATGAACTACGAAAATCGTGATTCTTTAGGTATGTATAAACCCTTCCAAAATGGTTCTTCGAGTATCGATGATAAAGATGGCCCCGGCCCTCACCTTATGGGTGCCAACACCTTGACTGGCAACAATGTCTACAACAGACAAGATGAATATTTAGGTGACATCAAAGAGATCATGCTCGATATGCGCTCAGGTCATGTGAGCTATGCGGTATTAGAGTTTGGGGGGTTTTTAGGCATGGGCACCAAGCTGTTCGCTGTGCCTTGGAGTGCGCTAACGCTGGATACCGTCGAAAAACGCTTCATACTTGACGCAAATAAAGAGCTGTTAGATAACGCACCCGGTTTTGAAAAAGATGACTGGCCCGATATGGCGGATGCCATGTGGGAAAAGAGTATCCACGACTACTATGGCACTAAGCCCTATAGCAGACCTCTGTAACGCTCACTATCCTGTAATGCTAACCTAAATAGCGTGCTTGCCTCTTTGGCAAGCACGCTATTCTCACCCATACTAATGCTGACTCAAAGCCATGCTTAACTGCGCAGCAACAGCATGGGTATTTTTACCGCTTAGTCTTTCTGCCCTTTGCTTAGTCAGTTTTTTCTTTGTCAGTTTTTTCTCCGCGCATCTCAAAAGGCATTAATAATGCTAACGTAATCAGTGTAATAACAGTCCCTAACAAAGCGACGCCTAAGCTACCTAACCCAGCGGCTACTCCTATGGCTGACGTCATCCAAACTCCAGCAGCCGTGGTCAGCCCTTTAATATCTTGCTCATTATTAAGTTTTAAAATGGCGCCTGCACCAATAAAACCTATGCCAGTCACTATGCCTTGTATCACCCGCGATAAGGCATCTAGTGTCATGCCTACGCTGGAACAAGCAAGAATAAACAATGCCGTTCCTAAGCACACTAAGATATGGGTTCTAAATCCTGCAGGTTTTCCGGATTTTTCACGCTGTATACCAATCAGAGCTCCAAATAAAGAGGCCGCCAACAAACGAATGGCAAAGTGGGCTAACTCGCGGCCGCTCGGTATACCGTATATTAACGCTTCCCAAACATAATCCATGACTCACCACCTATTTCTCTATTAAAAATAAATCAACACCAGCACTACCAAGAAGTTAACTTACTACACCAGCAACAAGATTTTAGTTCTTGGTGCTTGGTGCCGGGTAATAAATGTTAGCAAAATATTTATAAGCACTAGTCCTTTATTCCTTAATTAGGCGCGAATGTCGATTAAAATAAAAATTCTGTTCTTTTGTGCGATAGCATACAGAGCCACCGCTAATCAACTGCCATTATGAAAGGGTCGTGTAACACAATCTCGTGTTGCCGACCTGTCAACAAGAGGTGATACATGAAAACATCAAATGTTTCTAATCAGCCAGACAAGCATGCTCCAAATAAAGATACTGGGCACAAAGACAAACCGGGTGAGCATAAAGATGCCGATAAATCTAAAAGTAAAGATCACGAAACCACTAAAAAACCCGCTAAATAGCATTATGGTTTTTTCATACTCGGCGTGAACGCCGAGTCCCAGCTAAGAGAAATATCTATATCATCTATGTTCTAAAGTTTCGCCGTTTAATGAAATATTCATTTCTTAAGCGGCGAAATGAACGCTATTAAGTGTATGGTTGTGCTGCTTTATTTTTAAGTTCGTGGTAACACTCACATGTCAGCTGCTTGAGCTTGGCTCTATTTAATATCTGGATTTGACCACGCTGATAACTGATCACCCCTAGCTGTTGTAACTTACCGGCAGCTAACGTTACTCCCTCCCGTCGTACCCCTAATATTCTGGCAATTAATTCTTGCGTTAATATTAAACCTTGCTCAGGGCTGTCTTCTGAAGACAACAATAAACAACGAGATAAGCGCTGCTCTATACTGTGGTAGCGATTACACAAGGCGATTTGTGTGACCTGCATTAGCAAAATATGAAAGTAACGCAGCAATAACAGCTGTAATTCACTATTTTGTAGCAATTCTTCTTTTAACACTGAGCCCAACAGTCGATAAGCGCTGCCTGCAGTCTGAACTCTAGTGCGAATGCTCGTCTGCTCACCGTCCATCAACGCCGCCAATCCAACCATGCCTTCACTGCCAACACTGGCCACTTGGGCCTCGCGGCCAGCACTTATGACGTACACCAGCGAGACTTGACCATGGATGGGGAAATATACATAGCGTAATTTTTGTCCGGCTTCATAAAGCTCCTTACCCGGTAGCAAGGGCACGCGCTCTAAGTAAGGTGAGAGTCGCTTACGCACGGCAATTGGCATGGCCGACCACAGTCGATTCCGCATAGGCTGAGGTTCATCACATAAGGCTGGCATATCCATATCCCTAGCTCAAAGGAGATTCTAGTCTAGTTCAGGTAGACACAGAGTGAGGGACTCACTAAGTAACACCTCGGATTGCTGCGAGTTATCCTGAACGCGCAGAACAGCCCAAGTGTATACTCAGGTCTGGAGCAAGGGAGGTGACTTAAAGCAGGTATTCGAATTGAGCCTTATTCTGATTTTGGCTGCTGATCATGCTTAGCAAGGCATCGGCAGGCACTGGCTTACCCAGCAAATACCCCTGCAAGGTGTCGCAGCCTAATCCTGTCAGTAGCGTTTGTTGCGCATGCGTTTCTACACCTTCTGCCACAATTTTCATGCCCAGCGTCTTACCCAAGGCGATAATTGCCTTGATGATGGCTTCATCATCATTGCCTGGCGCCAGCTCAGTAATAAAACCACGGTCAATTTTTAGCTCTTTGGCGGGCAAATGCTTGAGATAGAGCAAGCTGGAGTAACCGGTACCAAAGTCATCAATAGAAATAAATACGCCCAAATCAGAGAGTTGATTTAATACCTTAAGGCTGGCCTCTGCATCTTGCATAGCGGTAGACTCAGTGACTTCCAGCACTAACTTCCTAGGCGCCAGTTGATGTTGTTCCAAAGCGCCACGCACTACCTCTACTAGGCTAATGTGCTCCAACTGCACCGCAGACAAATTGACCGCCACGCTCCAGTCACTGTGCCCTTGTTCAGCCCAGACTTTCATCTGTCGGCATGCCTCGTTAATAACCCAGTTACCGATAAGCACGATCAAGCCCGAACGTTCAGCTTGCGGTAAGAAGCGGTCTGGCATCAGCAAACCATGCTCAGGGCTCTGCCAGCGTAACAAGGCTTCCACCCCCGTCATCGGTCCCATTGGGGCGACCCACTTGGGCTGATAATACAAAACCAGTTCGTTATTCTGGATCGCTTGGCGTAAATGCTGTTGCAATTGCATCTGCAGGTGTACGTCAACGTTCATGGCCGGTTCAAAGAAACAATAGCCATTTCGCCCCTGTTTTTTGGCGTGATACATGGCGGCATCGGCGTTCACCATGAGCTGGTGGCCGGTATCGCCATCATGAGGATAAATGGCAATGCCGATGCTGGCGGATATCTGCGGCTGAATATTCGGTAACTGAAAAGGCTGTGCCATTGTGTCAATCAGGCGCTGAGCAAGCGCGGCGGACTGTTCGGGAGAGTCTTGCTCCATCAGCACCACAAATTCATCGCCGCCTAATCTGGCAGCCGTGTTGCCCTCACGTTTTATTTCCAGCAGGCGCTGGGCGACTTCCTTGAGCAACAGATCACCCACATGATGGCCGTGCATATCGTTGATGGCTTTAAACCCATCCAAATCCATGAACAAGAGCGCAAACTCACCACGCTTGCGCTCTGCTCTGCGTATCAATTGATCCAGTCGGTCATTCAATAATGTACGATTTGGCAAGCCCGTCAGATGGTCATGCCAAGCCAGCTTTAGCAGCTCGCTATTGGCTAAATCGAGAGAGCTAGCCAACTTAGCCGTGCGTACATCGAGCATGGAAACAATCAGTGCTATCGCAAACACCGCCAAACTTACGGTGATCACCAACACCGCCAACCACTTAGTATCTATGCCACTGTTGGATGCACTGCAAACGCTATTTAAGGGGAATTTTGAAGCCGCCATCCCCGTGTAGTGCATGCCCACTATGGCGCAGCCCATGACCAGCGCCGCGCCCATGCGCGAAAAAGTAGCTCGCTTACATTCTTGGCGCAGGCGAAAGGCCAGCCACAAGGCCGCCACCGAGGAAAAAATGGCAATAAGAATAGAGAGTATAAAAATCCAAGGCACATAAATAATGCGTGGCGTCATTAACATGGCTTCCATGCCGGTGTAATGCATACAAGCAATGCCCAGCCCCATCAGCACACCGCCTAATATTAGGCGGCGGTAAGGCAAGGTTTCTTGGCAGACGAAATACAAGGCCAGTGCCGAAGACACAATAGCAACCAGCAAAGAAAACAAAGTGAGCGATACGTCATAACCCAAGGCAATAGGCAGGCTAAAAGCGAGCATGCCAATAAAGTGCATCGACCAAATACCAAAGCCCATGGCGAAAGAGCCGCCTACTAACCAGAGTACGGCGGCTTTACCAGACGAGTTAGACACTCGGCTGGCCATATTAAGGGCAGTATAAGCTGCCAAAATGGCGACAATAATAGAACAAATAACAAGGAGCTGATTATGGCTGCTAACGAGCATGAAAGCCTGCTGAGGTGAGTATGATGACAAAGATGCAAAACTATCCAGCGTACCTGCACTGGCTCCCATTTCAGGGCGAGCATATATTAACGGTAAGCCGATGTATTGGTTTAACAATAAATCGCCTGCAGTAAAAATAACGAGGCAGCCATGCTAGAGTGAAAGGCGAATATTTCCTAAAAAACCACCTTGGCTTGCGGTTCACTGTCTCAGTATCAATCTCATCTCGCTCGGACACGCAAGCGTAATTAGGCAGGTATACTCCCATCAGCCTCGCAACCCATCACCAATAGGCAAGTAAATGACTGACCAAACTAAACGCTGTGTGTTGATCACCGGCTGCTCGTCCGGCATTGGCTTATGTGCTGCACATTTTTTAACGGCGCACGGCTTTCAAGTCATAGCCTCGGCACGCAGTGCTGAGGATGTGGCGGCGTTAACCGCGGCCGGACTGACCGCAGTGCAGTTAGACTTAAATGATGAAGCCAGTATAGAAGCCGCCGTGGCAGAAACCTTGCAACTGACTGGCGGGCGTTTATATGGCTTATTTAATAATGGCGCTTACGGTCAGCCAGGGGCGCTTGAAGACCTACCGACCGCGGCTTTGCGTGAGCAATTTAATACCAATTTGTTTGGCACTCATCATCTAACGCGCTTGGTGCTGCCAGTCATGCTAGCTGCAGGCGAAGGCCGAATTATTCAGAACAGCTCGATTTTAGGCCTAGTGGCCATGCCGTTTCGCGGTGCCTATAACGCCTCTAAATTTGCGTTAGAAGGCTACACAGACACCTTGCGTTTAGAGCTTGCGGGGACCGGCGTGCAAATCAGCTTAATTGAGCCCGGCCCGATAGAAACTCAGTTTAGGGCGAATTCTAAAACCGCTTTGCTCAACCACATAGATACACAGCACAGCCGCCATCAAGCCGGCTATCAGCAGACCTTAGCCCGCTTACAGCGCCCAGGTCCCAGCTCAAAATTTAGCTTAGCACCCGAGGCCTGCATGGCACCTTTATTAGATGCGCTCACCAGCAAGCAAGCTAAAATACGCTATCCGGTTACGCGCCCCACGCACATAATGAGCTGGTTGCGCCGCCTGCTGAGTGCTCGCGTCTTGGATCGTATTTTATTAAAAGCCGGCGGCTAGGCTGCCGCCAACGTGTGGTTAAAGCTTAAGCTTACTTGCCGTAGTGCTGGCCATTTTCGTAGTAGCTGTAGCCATCCAAGGGCGTAAAGATAATGCACAGATCTTGCTCGGGCGCTAAGTGCTTTTTCAGCTCGGCGGTAATAATGCCCGCCACTTGGTCTTGCAGCGCTTGTGGGCGAGTAAACCACAGCACTTCGACCAACGGCTGGCCTGCGACTATCTGACCATCCAGCACAAATTCGGCAGGAATAAATTCCAGTACGAAATGGCTTTCTGGGCTCTCAATAATGGGCGCTAAAGTAGTGACTAAGGTTTTGCTCACTTCTTTAACTATGGTTCGAGACATACCACGAAAGCGTAGATGAGGCATAATGGGCTCCTGTTATAAATGTTAGGGTTATGGCTACCAAAACGATAAGCGCAAAGTGTTAGACGAATAAAAACCCTCGCAGTGTATGTAAAGTCGGGCTACAAAACAGGATCTAAAATGAAAATATTTTCTTTTTTATTACTTTGGCTGTACAGCGGCTATGGCTTGAGCGCGCCCGCACTTTGGTCGGCCACCAAAGGTGATCAACAGCTGTGGCTATTTGGCTCTATTCATTTAGCGGATGCTAGGTTGGCCAAGTTACCCACCGCCTTAGCCGAGCGGTTGCAACGCAGTGAGCACTTATATTTGGAAATCAATCCCCACACAGTTACGCCGCAACTACTCGCCCCCTTTTTAACCTTACCTGCAGCAGAGTCTTGGCAAACTCGTCTTGGCTCCTCGTTAAACAGTGAACTTGAACACGCCTTGGCGGCGCTCAACCTATCTCACTTAAAGACCTTGCCGCCTTGGTTTGCCGCCATGCAACTCAGCCAAGCCCACGCCAAGCGGCAGGGGTTTGTCAGCAGCCAAGGGGTAGACATGCAATTGCTACAGCTTGCCGAGCAACAAGGTTTTACGGTGTCAGGCTTAGAGTCCCCCACCTTAGTATTTGAATTAATGGCGTCTTTGGCAGAGCGCAACTTAGAGCAAGACTTCGTGCGCCATAGCCTCACCGAGCAAGCAGAGATGGCCGAGCACTTAGAGCTGTTATTTAGCACTTGGCAAAATGGCGATGAGCAGGCCTTGCTTGCTTTACTCGACGACCAAGGCTCGCCCGCACTCACCGATTTTATCAGCCAAGAGTTACTGTGGGCGCGCAATAAACTGTGGCTTGCTGAGCTTAAACGCCACGCCCCAACTCAGGCATTAATCGTAGTGGGTGCCCTGCATTTATACGGCGAGCAAGGCTTGCTGGAATTACTGAAAGCTGACGGTTATCAGCTACAAAAAGTGCGTGATAACACGTAACCGAAAACAAGCAGCCAACAACGAGGAGCCATAAATAAAAAGTACCAACTTTCGACTATTTGCCAGGTATTTATGGCTCTTTAACGCGCCTTTTAAATAAGTCACCGACAGTGCACTTTATTGATCGAGATCAGCATAGTGTTATTTCCCTTCGCTAAGATACCTTCATAGCGCACACGAAGGGAGACGACTATGGCTTTTTGGCTTGATTTAATGATTGGTAGTGATATTGGTTTTATGTCTATGATGACTATCATAGTGACCACCATTA
>JAHLFI010000140.1 GCA_018883865.1 Candidatus Oceanisphaera merdipullorum | reverse complement strand
TTTGGGTATGCTTGCCGACTTTCAAAGACCGTCATAGGTGGGATGTTTATGGTTTGGGATGCTAACGTTATTCAGCGTAACGCCGTATTGGCACAACTGACGGGGCTAATGGATCTCACTTGGCCCGACTGGCCGACGGTAGCAGAGCTTAATCAACGATTAACTCTCTCATTGGCAGGTGAGCCCTTGCCGGTACGTTTTATTGATGATGCTGAGTTTTCGGCACTTAATTGTTACTACGAACAAGCCGTCGCTCAGGGCTTGGTGCCGACCCGCGCATCCAACTGGCATGATTTTTTTGGCGCCCTGATCTGGGCCTTGTTTCCGAACACTAAATCCCTCCTTACCACTTTGCATATGGCGGACATTAATGCCCACGGCTTAACGCGAACGCCGAGGCGCGATCGCATTACCCATTTCGATGAATGTGGTCTGGTGTTAGTGGTCAGTGATCACGCCGAAATGAAGCAATTGTTGCAACAGCATAATTGGCAGGCCTTGTTTATTGAACAGCGGGCGCGCTTTGGCACCGATTGGCAGCCGTTTATTTTTGGTCACGCATTATATGAACAGGCACTTGTGCCTTTTATCGGCTTAACGGCAAAATGCGTGGTGATTGAGGTGGAGCCGTGCTTTTTTTCGCTCAATCGTGCTCAGCAATATGCCCATCTTGACCCCATACTGGCCACTGAGCTTGCGCGTACCGCCTTATTTGATCAGCCGCGCCCTTTGTTGCCCCTACCGCTGCTGGGCATACCCGATTGGTGGCCTGAGAATCAAGACACCACATTTTACGACAATCAGGATTATTTTCGGCCGCGCCGTCAGTCACCCGCACCAACAGGTAACAGATGATTTATCAGTCATTTTTTCTTACACTGCACGCCTCTTTATTAAAAGGAATCTACTGTGGCTGTGGCTGACCCCGTTTATGATCTCACCTTTAAACGTCATTACTTACATCCTAAATACTGGCCCACTTGGCTCGCTATCGCCGCGCTCTGGCTGCTAGCTTGGCTGCCGGTGCGCGCACGCGACGCCTTTGCCGGCGCCTTTACTCCGCTGTTAATGCGCTTGGCCAAAAAGCCCTGTTACATAGCGCGCACCAATATTAAGTTGTGTTTTCCAGCGCTTACCGCAAGCCAAGTGGACGCCATGTTGGCGCATTCTATTCGCGCCGGCTTAATGACCTTTATCAGCTATGGCGAATGGACGGCGCGCAGCAAAAGCTATTTACAAGGTCGCTTTAAAGTCCATGGCCAAGCGCATCTGGATGCCTGTTTGGCCGCGGACGAAAAAATCATCTTTATGATCCCCCATACCTGGGCCATAGATGCAGGCGGTTTGTATTTAACCTCATTAGGTCTGCCCATGTGCACCATGATGCACAGTGCCAAGAATGAAGTATTTGATTGGTTTATTAATCGTCAGCGCGCGCGCTTTAATGGCATCGTTTATGAGCGTGATGCAGGCATTAAAGCCGTGATCAAAACCATTAGAAGCGGTAAGCACTTTTTTTATTTACCCGACCAAGATCATGGCCGTGAAGCCAGCTTGTTTGTGCCTTTTTTTGGCGAGCCCAAAGCCACCTTGCCGGCGCTGCCTAAATTGGTGAAACTGACCGGAGCCAAGGTCATACCGGTTTTAAGCGTTTATAACACAGAGCTGCATCGCTATGAATTAGTGATCCGCCCCGCCATGGCGCCTTACCCCACTAGTGATTTAACCGCCGACACCCGCGCCATGAACGCCGAAATTGAAGCCTTATTAACCGAGTGGCCCGAGCAATACATGTGGTTTTTAAAATATTTTCAAACCCAAGTAGACACAGAAGAAGGCCGATATGAAGCGGGTATTCGTGCCATTAGGAAACGCTAATGGTGGCACTGGAGTATCTACTGTGGTTAAGCATCGGCTTAGCCGTACTATGGTCAATGGCTCGTATCGACGACTACTTGATTGCTCGAGAGCAGCGCCAAAAATCCAGCTCTGAGCAGTAAGCCTGCTTATTGGTCACACGTATGTAAGGCACGATGAGGCAGAGCCGATTAATAATGCTAAGAACCCACTCTTGTGCAGATGGAAAGGCAGAGAGCGTCTGCTTAGCCGACAGGATGGCGCGGCTTGAGCCCGAATGGGCAGCTTGCTGCGTGTAGCTTTGCTGGGTAATGAACCAAATATCCAGTGAATATTCGCAGCCATTATCCAGCACAGATGGCCTTAATCTACGGCGAATCGAAAGAGCCGTGCTGTGTGCCGTGCCTGATATCGCTATTAAGAATAACCAAAAGATGTGATTCAGTGACAGGCAGTAAGCATTAAGCACGCAATACAAAAAACGCCGAGTCCTCAGACTCGGCGTTTTTATTGAAGGTGTTATAGGCTGCCTATCGTGTGAGGCTTAGCCTTAACTGGGGAAGAACAAAAATTTGGCCCCGACCACCACCAAGAAGGCGGCAAAGCCTCGTTTAAGTGCTATTGCAGACAGCTTGTGTGCCCACGTAGCCCCTAGTCGGGCAAAGGGCATGCTGGCGAGGCTAATGCCAATTAAAGCGGGTAAATAAATATACCCCCACGCCTCGGGTGGCAACGCTGCATGATCCAAGCCATGCACCACATAACTGAGGGCGCCAACCAAGGCTATCGGGAAACCACACACAGCTGACACGGCCACTGCGCGCTGCATGGGTACCGAGCACCAAGTTAAAAACGGCACCGTGAGGGAGCCGCCGCCAATGCCAAAAATACCCGAGGCCCAGCCAATAATGCCACCTGCCGCCGCCTGCATCGGTTTACCCGGCAGTTTCGCGCCGTCTTTTGGCGCCAATCCAAACAGCATTTGTGCCGCCATTACCCAAGCAAACAAACCTATCAGGCGTTGCAGTATGGGCCCCGATATTTTATCGGCGGTATAACCGCCCAGCCAAGCACCTATTACTATGCCCACCGACATCATAGCCGCTAACCGCCAATCAATGGCTCGACGGATGTGATGGGTATGAATAGCACTGATTGAGGTAAACATAATGGTGGCCAGTGAGGTACCCACCGCCATGTGGGTGACTAAATCACCGCCTATACCTTGCAATTTAAAGCTAATAATCAGCACCGGCACAATAATTAAGCCACCGCCCACCCCAAACAAGCCCGCTAAGGTGCCAGCAAAAGCACCCAAGGCCAAATACATTAACCAAGTCATCCCAATCCCTAACTGATTATTTTTTACCCTTCATAAATGACGAGTATCATGCGAAATAAGGCGGCTATTATGCCTGTAAAGCGCCGTTATAAAAATAGGCTTGAGCCCCCCGCCAAATAAAACACCGAGCGGAAGGCTCGGTGTTTTATTGTGAACAGAATGCAGATTCTTCTGAGTTAGATTTGTGTTTTCGCCCCTAGGCTTATCACCACGCGGCGGTTGGTATCGCGCCCCTCAGCGTCACGGTTATCGGCAATCGGGCGGCGCTCACCGTGTCCTTCTAGGCTGATGCTGTCTTCGGGCAGCCCCAGCTCTAAAAAGTAGGCCTTAATGGCCTTAGCTCTTTTTTCGGATAACTGTTTATTATGATAAGCGGTACCAAAGCTGTCGGTATAAGTATTAATAACCACCTTAGCAATATTAGGATCCGCTTTCACGTATTCAGCAATCATGGCTAAACGCTGGCTAGAATGCTCGGTGAGCATGTCGGCGTTATTCACGTAATTGAGCACGCTAAAGGCGATGTCTTCAAAACGATATGGCAACAGACTGGCCTGACAATCTAAAAATGCCGAGTAACGGGCCCGAAAGTTGACCGAGGATAATCCCACGCTGGTGGGTTGTCCTTTACGATACCAATCATCAAAATAAAATGTTGGCCAGCGCCCTTGGCTCAGTTCATCGAGCATCACCCAAGCCGCTTGTTGCTCAACCATGGCGTCAAACTGCTGATAAAAGGTGACTCGCGACAAGGCAACCGCACCGCGGCCCGGTTGCCACTGCGGCGGCTGGCTGACCAGCGAGGCGGTTTGGGTACGCGGCTGCGCACGCAACGGGCTTAAGGCGAACACTAAATTAATCTGTTTTCCAGACTGACTAATAAAAGCACCTGTGCCAAAGCCAGGGATTGGGTGCTCTAAGCGACATTCAATGGCCGAGTCTGCGGTGAGCCGCCACAACGACTGATCTAAATTAGCAATATAGGCGCGGGGCTGGGCCCAAGCGCTCGCGCACGTTAACCCTACCAGTAATAATATGATGCGCACGCCAGCTCTCCTATAACTCGATAATAAAGGTATCGGCTAGGCCTCCTAATTCTTTAGTACCTTACTTATCGTTTTTTAGCCGTGGTTTTTTAGCTCCCGTTTTTAGCGGCCAGTATTACGTCGCCAATACCACACCACAAGCGTCACCATGGGCATAGATTTCTTGACTAAGCCGCGCTTTTTCTGGTGGTGATAACCAGCAGGCTTCGACGCTATTCAGCGCCAACTGCAACAACTCGGCATCGCTTAATTTCAAGCCGTCTTGTAATGCCTGATAGTTGGCATTCATATAGCCACCAAAGTAAGCGGGATCGTCTGAGTTAATGGTGACGCACACGCCCGCCGCTAACAATTGCGGCACCGGTGATTCGCTCATCTGGCCAATAACTTTTAACTTCAAATTAGACAAGGGGCACACCGTCAGCGGAATGCGCGCTTGGGCTAACCGCGCCATTAAGGGGGCATCGGTAATGGCCGCTACGCCGTGGTCGATGCGCTCTACCTGTAAAATATCTAGCGCATCACGAATATAGCTGGCAGGCCCCTCTTCACCCGCGTGGGCCACCAAGCGATAGCCTTGGGCACGCGCCTGTGCATACACGCGGGCAAACTTAGCGGGTGGATTGCCTTTTTCTGCCGAATCTAGCCCTATGCCCGATAAGTGTGAGCGAAAGGGTTCGGCTAAGCGCAGCGTCTCCATCGCCGACGCTTCGGATAAGTGACGTAAAAATGACATTATGAGTCGGCTGGTTAAGCCCCATTGTTGCTGTGCCTGCTCTAGCGCGCGCACTATCCCCTCCACCACAAACGCCATAGGGACACCCCGAGCCAGATGCGCTTGCGGATCGAAGAAAATTTCCACATGACGCACGTTATCGGCGTGCGAGCGCACCAAGTAGGCCCAAGTAAGATCAAAAAAATCCAGCTCAGTCAGCAAGACTTGCATGCCAGCATAATAGACATCTAAAAACGACTGTAAGTCGTGAAACTGATAGGCCGCGCGTAAGGCGCTTTCATCTAAATAATTGAGAGTGATACCATTGCGCTTGGCAAGCGCAAACACCAGCTCCGGCTCCAAGGTGCCTTCTATGTGCAGGTGTAACTCTACTTTGGGCAAAGCACTAATAAAATGGGTCATGAGGAGTCTCCAGAGCCCTAGGCCAACACAGTGGTGGCGAAATAAATATAACGATTGTGTCACTGACACATTACAGACGCATAAGTTAAAACATAACAAGCATTTACTCACTAATGCCAGCACCATGCTGGGCTAAGTGTTGGAAGTGTGACCTAATAGCAAAAGGCCATAATTAAGGACGCTTTATTGATGTTTTCTTTTCTCAAACGCTTGCTGCGCTGGCTGTTAGCACTGGTGATAGTGCTGCCGCTGATATTGACCTTAATCTATCGCTATCTGCCAGTACCCGTGACGCCATTAATGGTGATCCGCCTGTTTGAAGGTGAAAGTGTTAACAAACACTGGCAACCCGCACACAGTATCGCTACCTCGCTGAAAAACTCGGTCATTGCGAGTGAAGATAACAAATTTTGCCAACACAGTGGCTTTGACTGGGGCGCATTTAAAGACGTGGCCAGCGAGTTTAAACATGATGGTAAATTACGCGGTGGCAGCACCATTAGCATGCAAACCGCCAAAAACCTGTATCTGTGGCCGAGCCGCAGCTTAGTACGCAAAGGCTTAGAAGCCGTGTATACCCCCATGTTGGAGCTGATATTACCCAAAGAGCGCATCATGACCTTATATCTAAACATTGCCGAATTTGGGCCGGGGATTTATGGCGCCGAAGCCGCGGCTCAGGCTTACTTTAATACTTCAGCGGCCAAGCTTTCGCCGCACCAATCGGCGCTGTTGGCCGCCGTCTTGCCT
This sequence comes from Candidatus Oceanisphaera merdipullorum, assembly GCA_018883865.1. GTDB lineage: Bacteria > Pseudomonadota > Gammaproteobacteria > Enterobacterales > Aeromonadaceae > Oceanimonas > Oceanimonas merdipullorum. The sequence goes on along the minus strand of JAHLFI010000140.1, from coordinate 33,802 downwards.
AACCCCCGTCAATACAATGCCGGGCGGCCCTCGGCATACGTACAAGGCCGCGCCGCCACCATACGTGTTCGCGTCAACCAATTAGGGCCTTTACTAAAGTGCGTAAGCCCCTGAGCCATGCCTTAGCTCTATTGCTCCGGCTTGGTAAAATGTCACGTCTTTGTCATGAATTTGCCCCACGATAGACACATGTTAGAGGTTAGGGTCAGTTTGAGTATCCTCTTAGTAGGCTTAATCTGGCCATCGTCACGCTACGAGTGCCAAGGAGAATAAAGATGAAAATGAAGAACCTAATTTGTGATATTGATGGCGTTATTCTGCATAACAATGATTTAATTCCCGGGGCTGATGCCTTTGTGCGCCGCGTACTCGAGCAAGAAATAAATTTGTTATTTCTCACCAATTACCCGTCACAAACGCCAAAAGATCTGCAAAATCGCTTTTATTCCGCGGGCATAGAAGTGCCCGAGTCGGTGTTTTATACCTCAGCCATGGCCACGGCGGACTTTTTAAAGCGCCAAAGTGGCCAAAAAGCCTATGTGATTGGCGAAGGCGCCTTGATACACGAGCTCTATAAAGCTGGTTTTACCATTACCGACATTGACCCCGACTTTGTGGTGGTGGGCGAAACCCGCAACTATAACTGGTCCATGATGCAGATGGCGGCACGCTTTGTGTCTGAGGGCGCGCGTTTTATTGCCACCAATCCCGATACCCACGGGCCACACATGCATCCGGCTTGCGGTGCCTTGTGTGCCCCTATCGAGCGCATGACCGGCAAAAAGCCCTTCTATGTAGGCAAACCTAGCGCGTGGATCATTCGCGCCGCGCTTAATCACATGGACGCTCACTCGGAAGAAACCATCATAGTGGGCGATAATTTAAAAACCGATATTTTAGCGGGCTTTCAAGCTGGTCTTGAAACCGTGCTGGTGCTAACCGGCGTCAGCCAAGTCAAAGATATCGATAAAATGCCCTTTCGCCCTCAGCATGTGTATGCCTCGGCGGCAGAGATTGATTTGTTTTAAGGTGATTTTTTAAGGTCACCTTAGTTAAGGTTAAGCATGCCCATGGATCCCACTTTTATCGCCATCGCCTTCGGGTGTGGTTTAGCCGTTTATCTGATTAACCTGCCACCCTTAATCGGTTTTTTAGTGGCAGGGTTTGTGCTCAACGCCATGGGCTACGAAAGCAGTGCCACGCTCGACGGTTTGGCCAATTTAGGCGTAACACTGCTGCTGTTTAGCATAGGGCTAAAGCTGGATCTCAAGGTGTTACTGAGAAAAGAGGTATGGGGTACAGCCTCGGGCCATATCCTGCTGTCGACGTTATTTTTCACCTTAGTGCTGTTGGCAATTAAAGCCATCGGCTTTAGCTTGGCTGCCGAATTGGAGTGGCGCCAAGCCATGCTTATGGGGTTTGCGTTGAGTTTTTCCAGTACCGTCTTTGCGGTTAAGGTGTTGGAAGAGCGCAGCGACATGAACACCTTTTATGGCCGCATCGCCATTGGGGTGTTGGTGATGCAAGACCTGTTCGCGGTGGCGTTTTTAACGATATCTAAGGGGACTGTGCCGAGTATCTGGGCCATCGGCTTGCTGGCTTTATTGCCCCTTATTCGCTGGTTAGCCTTTAAGATTTTGGCACGCATTGGTCACGGTGAGCTGCAAACCCTGTTTGCCATCTTTTTAGCGCTGGTGGTCGGCTATGGCGGCTTTGAATGGCTAGGGTTAAAAGGCGATTTAGGGGCGCTGATCATCGGCATGATGCTGGCATCCCATTACAGTGCCTCGGCCTTGGCCAAGTCACTCTTTAATATGAAAGAACTATTCTTAGTGGCATTTTTCTTGAGCATAGGACTTAAGGGCATGCCCACGCTCGATGCGCTCTGGATTGCCACCCTCTTGTTGCTGGTCTTGCCCGTTAAGAGCCTCATTTATTACTGGCTGTATAGCCGTTCCAAGCTGCGTATTCGGACCTCGTTACTGGCCACCTTTAGCCTCTCTAACTACTCAGAATTTGGCTTGATAGTAGCGGCATTGGCCGCGCAACAAGGCTTATTGAGTAATGACTGGACGATCGTTGTGTCACTGGCACTGGCGTTATCCTTTGTGGCCTCCGCACCGCTTAACACCCATAACGAAAGCCTGTATCGACGCTTGATGCATCGTTTCGCTCCCAGAGAGCACGCCCAGTTACACCCCGATGATCAACCTATCGAATTAGGCAAGCCGCGAGTACTGATTGTAGGCATGGGCCGTATCGGCCAAGGTGCTTATATGGAGCTAGAAGCGCGTTATCCGGGCCAATTGTTAGGCATAGACAGCGACACTAAAAAAGTCGCTTTGCTTAATGAACTCAATATTAATGCCATCGAAGGCGATGCTTCTGACTCAGATTTCTGGGATAAAACCAGCATCAGCGAGCAGCTAGAATATATCTTTCTCGCCATGCCCAATCATGCGGGTAATCTCTACGCGTTGGAGCAAATTCGCTATAACCATTTTAAAGGTCGAGTAGCCGCCATCATTTGTTATCCAGATGAAGGCGCACAACTGCGTGAGTTAGGTGCCGACGATATCTTTAATATCTACGAAGAAGCCGGCAGCGGCTTTGCCCGCCACGTGATTGAATCACAGCCTGTGTAGCGATAATTTTTTGTAAGAGGCCTTAAGTTAGGTAACGAGACTGAGCCGCTGTCATCTTGATGTGAGTCCTTAACATGGTCAGCAACACTGGCCCGCCGAAACGCTTTGTTTAATAAAAGTAACTGCGAAAAAGTAGGAATATTTTTTATATTTGTACTGGGCCTAGCGCTGAAGAGTGTTACGCCCCTCTCTATCCCGTTTATGTAATCTGTTATTTTTGGAATTTTTTATGTTAGCTCAGCTAAAACAGACGTGGTTTTTTAATGTTCGTGGCGATGTACTGGCCGGGTTAGTGGTGGCCTTAGCCTTAATACCCGAAGCATTGGCCTTTGCGGTCATTGCCGGCGTAGACCCTAAGGTCAGTTTATATGCCTCGTTTAGCATGGCGGTGGTAATTGCCTTTGCTGGCGGTCGACCGGCCATGATCTCGGCCGCCACCGGTGCCATGGCGCTCGTGATCGTGACACTAGTGAGGGATCACGGCTTGCAGTATTTACTGGCCGCCACCTTGCTCTGTGGTGTGTTGCAGTTACTGGTCGGGTATTTTCGCTTGGCCAAGCTGATGCGCTTTGTGTCTACGTCAGTGGTCACAGGCTTCGTGAATGCCTTGGCCATTTTGATTTTTATCGTGCAAATTGAGGAGCTAATGGGCGGCAGTTGGCATGTATACGCGATGGCAGCTGCAGGTCTGGCCATTGTTTACCTGCTGCCGTTAATCCCCTATTTAGGCAAACTGCTGCCCTCGCCTTTGGTGTGTATTGTGGTTCTGACGCTGGTTGCCGTTTACTTTGGCATAGAGGTGCCTAATGTAGGCAGCAAAGGTGACTTGCCCAACAGTCTGCCCATGTTTTTATGGCCAGATGTACCACTGAATTTTGAAACTCTGGCTATTATTTTTCCCTATTCTTTGTCATTAGCCATAGTGGGTTTGTTAGAGTCACTGATGACCGCCACCATATTGGATGACTTAACCGACACTCCAAGTGATAAAAACCGCGAATGTAAAGGTCAAGGTATCGCCAACTTAGCGACCGGCTTACTCGGCGGCATGGCGGGCTGCGCAATGATTGGCCAGTCAGTAATCAACGTTAAATCTGGCGGCCGAGGCCGGCTCTCGACGCTAGTGGCAGGCGTGGTGTTACTCATGATGGTAGTTTTTTTGGGGGAATGGGTATCGCTGATCCCCATGGCAGCTCTAGTAGCCGTGATGATAATGGTCTCTATCGGTACCTTTAGTTGGAGCTCAATAGCAAATATTAAAACCCATCCGCTCAGCTCTAATATTGTGATGTTCGCCACAGTCGCAGTGGTGGTCTATAGCCATAACTTAGCTTATGGTGTCTTAGTCGGCGTGTTGTTAAGCGCCTTGTTTTTTGCGCAGAAAATCAGCCGACTGCTAGCGGTCACCAGCAGCCAGACGCAAAAAAACACACGCGATTATCAGGTGGTTGGCCAAGTATTTTTTACCTCCACTGAGCAGTTTGTGGCGGCGTTTGATGTTAAAGAAGTACTCACCCAGGTGCGCATTGATGTCAGTCGCGCCCATTTTTGGGATATTAGTGCCATAGCTGCACTTGATAAAGTGGTGTTACGTTTTAAGCGCGAAGGAGCCGAAGTGGAAATTATCGGCCTAAATAAAGCCAGTGCCACCTTAGTGGATCGCTTTGGTCTACATAAAGATAGCGGTACGGTTAAGCTAACGGGCAAATAAGGACAGCTCTATGACCACGAATATAACAACCAATGTCATCGCCTGCATCGATGGCTCACGTTACGCCAATGCCGTTGCCGACGCCGCCATGTGGGCCAGTTTGCGTTTGGGCGCCCCGCTGCAATTATTGCACGTGCCCAACAAGGCCGCCGCCGCCGTGCCGCCCGACTTAAGTGGCAGCATAGGCCTTGGCAGCCAAGAGCAATTATTAGCTTACTTAAGTGAGTTGGATGCCAAACAAAACAAAGAGTCCAGTGAGCGCGGCCGTTTGCTGTTGGAAGCCGCGCAGGCCCACGCACTAAAAGGCGGTGTATTGGCAAATCCTGTGCAACGCCACGGCTCGCTGCTAGAGACCTTAGTTGAATTTGCACCCTGTACTCGTCTGTTAGTCTTAGGCCGCCACGGAGCAAATTCATCGGCGGACTCGCCGCATTTAGGCCGCCACGTGGAAGCGATTACCCGCGGCTTAAACTGCCCCATGCTGCTGACTAAAGATTATTTTAAGGATCCGAAAAAAGTGTTGTTAGCCTTTGACGCCAGTGCCAGCACCCGCGCCGCCGTTACTCAATTGGCCCATAGTCGCTTACTGGCAGGGTTAGAGTTGCATTTGGTGTTAGTGGGCGAGGATAACCACACTCATCAAGAGCAAATCAGCTGGGCACAAGCGCTATTACAGCAAGCGGATATCACAGTAGTAACTCGGATATTATCAGGGTCTGTGGAGCGGACGCTCAGTGAATATCAAGCTGAATTTGGGCTAGATATGATGGTGATGGGTGCCTACGGTCATTCACGGATCCGCCAGTTGCTGCTGGGCAGTACCACGCTTGCCATGATAAAGCAGGCCAAGGTACCGCTGCTTATTCTGCGCTAAAGAAAATATGCTGAGTAGCTGTCCATCTTGCGCTAAAAATTCTAAACCGAGTAGTGCTAACTAATTCTTTTTATTAGTTTTGTGACAAATTTATGATACTTGATTGGAATGGCTTCTAACTTACTTAATGTGTGCTACATTAATTTCGAATCGAAGCCCCCGCGATTCTTGTATTTAAATAAACAACTTAATCAACGGGATAATGCTCATGAAGACAAACGTACTAGCCTGTATTGACGGTTCTAAACACACCACTACGGTTTGCGATTATGCAGCTTGGGCAAGCAGTCAGTTGGGTGCATCCCTGGTGTTATTACATGTATTACCTAAATCTGAACCCACCCTACTATTTAGTATTAGCGGTGCCGCCAGCCTCACCCCACAAGATAACATCACTCAAGAGCTGGTCGATCTAGACACCAAACGCGCCGCCTTGGCCAAAGAGCACAGCCGCCAAATTCTCGAGCTTGCCAGCAATCATATTCAGGCGGCAGGTTATGCCGCGCCCCGCACCATTCAGCGTGTCGGACGTTTAGTACATGAAATCGAGCAATATGATGATTATTGCCAATTATTGGTAATGGGTCGCCAAGGTGCCAACGAAGATAACGATCTGAGTCGGTTAGGCAGTCATGTGGAGCAAGTTATCCGCACCACAGACAAACCGCTGTTACTCACTTGGGACGTATTTAAAACACCGAAAAAAGTGATGCTCGCCTTCGATGGCAGTGCAACCAGCCTTAAAGGCGTGGAGATGCTAGCTACATCGCCCTTGTTTAAGGGGTTAGAATGCCATTTAGTAATGGTGGCCGACGCAGATCCGCACAACCTAGAACAATTAGAAGTGGCGCGCTTACAGCTGGAAGTCGCCGGCTTAAAGGCCTCGGCTAAGTTGTTGCAGGGTGAAGTGAAGAGAAACTTGCTCGCCTATCAAGAACAACAGGATATCGACTTATTGGTGATGGGCGCCTATGGTCATTCTCGTATCCGCCTGTGGTTGCTAGGCAGTATTACCAACCTAATGCTGCAAGAGTCTACCAAGCCGCTGTTAATCTTAAGATAAGAAATTTTAACATCCGCGACTTATGGTAAGTGATGTGTGCTAATTAATGCGCAACAGCAAAAACAAAACGCCCCAACGAGCTAAGCACGTTGGGGCGTTTTTACATCAGTATGTTAGTGAGGCTTAAAGTACGCCTTTCTCACGCAAGTATTCTTCGTAGCTGCCGCTAAAGTTACGCAGGCCATCTTCGGTGAGTTCTAAAATACGGGTCGCCAATGACGACACAAATTCACGGTCATGAGACACGAAGATCAAAGTGCCTGGGTACATTTCCAGCGCCATATTGAGTGATTCAATAGATTCCATATCCAAGTGGTTGGTCGGTTCATCCATCACCAAGATATTGGGCTTTTGCATCATCAATTTGCCAAACAACATGCGACCTTGCTCACCGCCCGACAACACCTTCACTTTTTTCTTAATGTCGTCTTGGTTAAATAGCAAACGGCCTAACACGCCACGCACGCTTTGCTCGTCATCGTCGGCTTGCTGCCACTGGCTCATCCAGTCGAACACCGTAATGTCCATATCGAAGTCACTGGCGTGATCTTGCGCGTAATAACCAATTTTAACGTTTTCTGACCACTTACAACGGCCACTCATGGGGGATAATTCGCCCACTAGGGTTTTCGCCAGTGTGGTTTTACCGATACCGTTAGCACCCAAAATCGCGATGCGCTCGCCCACTTCCACCAATACATTCAAATCTTTTAACAACACATTGCCATCGTAACCTTGGCACATGTCTTCCATTTCAAGCACGTTACGGTAGAGCTTTTTCTCTTGCTCAAAGCGCATAAAGGGGTGCTGACGGCTGGAAGCTTTCACTTCTTCTAAAACGATTTTGTCGATCTGCTTGGCACGAGAAGTGGCCTGACGGGCTTTAGAAGCGTTGGCACTAAAGCGCGCAACAAACGACTGCAGATCAGCAATTTGACTTTTCTTTTTGGCGTTATCAGACATCAAACGCTCACGGGCTTGGTTAGAGGCCAGCGTGTAGTTGTCGTAGTTGCCTGGATAAACGCGCAGCTCACCAAAGTCCAGATCCGCCATATGGGTACAGACACTGTTTAAGAAGTGACGGTCATGGGAGATGATGATCATGGTGCTGTTACGCTCGTTGAGCGCGCTTTCCAGCCAACGAATGGTGTCTATGTCCAAGTTGTTGGTTGGCTCATCGAGCAGCAGCACTTCTGGATCGGAGAACAAGGCTTGCGCCAACAATACACGTAGCTTTAAGCCCGGTGCCACTTCGCTCATCGGGCCCGAGTGCTGCTCAAGAGGAATACCTACGCCCAATAACAGCTCACCGGCACGCGATTCGGCGGTGTAACCGTCGTATTCGGCCACTTCGCCCTCTAGCTCGGCAGCACGCATGTACATTTCATCGGTGGCTTCAAGGTTGGCATATATTGCATCGCGCTCATGAAGAGCGGCCCACAACTCGGCGTGGCCCATCATGACCACGTCCAGCACGCGAAATTCTTCATAGGCGAATTGATCTTGGCGCAGCTTACCCAGACGCTCATTCACATCTAGGCTCACGTGGCCAGAGCTTGGATCCAGATCGCCACCCAAAATTTTCATGAAGGTAGACTTACCGCAGCCATTGGCGCCAATTAGGCCATAACGGTTACCGTCGCCAAATTTAACGGAGATGTTTTCAAACAGCGGCTTAGCGCCAAATTGCATGGTGATATTATTGGTGGAAATCAAGAAGCAAACTCACAATTAAAGAACGAAGAAGACAGGCGTGAACGCCAGAAGTGGGTAAGGATACCGACAGTCGAGGAAAAGTTCAAAGAATGGACGTATTTATCGCGTCACTTAACCCATGCACACTCAACGCCGCCTGCCATGCCAACTTGCTTACCCGCCGATTTTGATTAAATAGGCATAAGCTTAATTTTTTTATACTATATCGCTATATTTCAAGAGCCCGATGCAGGATGCCAATATTAATGATAAATCACCCTATTAATCGCCAGCTATTGAGCGAAGTGGAAGCCATAGCGCGTGCGGCTGGGGCCGCCATCATGGACATTTACAGCCGCCCGATTGCGGTGACTGAGAAAGCCGATCAGTCACCGCTCACCGAAGCTGATCAAGCTGCTCATCATTTGATTGAGCAGCAACTGAGCCGCTTGTCCCCCTTGCTGCCGGTATTATCGGAAGAAGACACAGCCGCGTTTACCGGTGCCGATGCCCAAGGCCGTTATTGGTTAATAGACCCGCTGGATGGCACCAAGGAATTTATTAAACGCAACGGCGAATTTACCGTCAATATCGCGCTTATCGAGCACGGCAAGTCGATATTAGGCGTGGTGTATGCCCCCGCCTTGGAAGTTTGCTATCGTGCGGCCATTCATTTGGGTGCCGAGAAAATTGACGCCCAAGACCAAGTGACTCAGTTGAAAGTTGCCACTCATCACGCGGGTAATCCGTGGCGACTGGTGGGCAGTCGCTCTCACGGGGGGGACGCTATGCCGGCATTACTGGCGCAATTAGGTGAGCATGAGTTAGTGCCCATGGGCAGCTCACTTAAATTGTGTCTAGTGGCCGAAGGCAGTGCCGATGTCTATCCGCGATTAGGCCCTACCTCGTTGTGGGATACCGCAGCGGCGCAATGCGTGGTGGAGCAAGCCGGCGGGTGCGTGGTGCAGTTGAACGGTGACACGCTCAGTTATGCCAATACCGAGCAGTTACTTAATCCTTACTTCTTAGTGCTGGGTGAAAATCGACAAGATTGGCCGAGCCTGTTTACGGCTCAATAAGCCGCATCTAACGCTCCGCTAATACAAAAATACCGAGTCTAAGCTCGGTATTTTTTGTTACACCTCACACACTAAATTATCTGGCCACTAATACATCACAGGGCAAGGTGCTGAGGAACGCAGTGGCCACGCTGCCTACCAACAAACGGCTAATGCCTTGACGGCCGTGGGTGCCCAGCACTAACAATTGTGGTCTTTGCAAGGCCACGGCTTCCGTTAACTGCTCCTGCGCATTACCGGTCAGCAGCTGACTCTGGATGCGACTTTGGTCGGCGTCTGCTAAAAAATACGCCATTTCGCTGGTAATTTCTTGCGTTAAACGCGCCTTTTTCTCCGCTAACAAATGGTCGAGATCCTCTTGCTCGTAGCGTACGAAGCCCATATATGGCGGATCGCAGACATGGATCAGCTGAAAAGTGGCATCGGGCGCCAGCCGCAAGCCGGCTCGCAGCGCATGATGAGAGCTGCGCGAAAAGTCGGTAGCAGCCATCACCTGTAAATATGACTCCACAGAGTCAGTGGTCACCATTAATAACGGAATATCACAGTGGCGCAATAAGCGCTCCGCCGTGGTGCCAACAAATATATCGCGTAGCGGCTCTATGTGATGGCGACCGACGATAAGTAAGTCGGCGTGCGACAGGCTAATGTATTTGGCCAAGGCCTGATGAGGTTTGCCCAACAGTACCTGGCAACTACTGCGCGCCTGCAGTTCTTCGGGTAACAAGTTAAACAAAGCCTGCAGTGCGGTTTCTGCTGCTTGTGTAAGCCGATGGCGCACCGAGATTTCCACCATGGGTTCATAGAGGGTGAGCGCATCATCCACCACATGGACCAAATGCAATTTCGCGGCCAAACGCACGGCCAACTCCGCCGCTCTTTTTACAACTAAGCTGGAGCCTGGCTCCAAATCAATTGCAGCTAGCAAGGTTTTCACATTTATCTTCCTTGTATTAAAAAAGCCCTGTGGCCGTTCATCATAGGTGTTAACGCCACCCGTTAACTCTGGATGTTAACTTTTGGTTATTAATCTCTGGTTATTAATCTCTGGTTATTAATCCCGGATGATTAATAACTGGCTAATTAATGAAGACTCAGCATTCCCCGTTTTTACCATAAAAGCAAATTCGCACTCCGCTCTCACGGGGCGGCGACCCGCAGGCTCTGTCTAATAGCACCGGCTTTTTATTCTCCTGCTGCCTGCTTTGGTTTACACTAGCGACTCTTTACCTGCCCAGTTTAGGAGTTTGAGTGTTAACAGCAGAAACCGCCATGCGTTGGCTTAGTGCCGGCTACATAGAACATTACGTGTGTGAAAACTGCCACGGCATTCATTTATCTGAACTGCAAGAGCTGGAAGGCGTGCTGGAAAGTCGCTTGTTTGTAGAACAAGAAGGTGCCCTGCTGACCAGCGAGATCGAAATCAGACCCACGGCGCTGTTAGTGCTAGTGGCGGATCTCGGCCGTTTGAACATGAACTATCCCGGCCTTAAGGTGTTTGTCGATATCGTGGACGATAACCTGCCGCGGTTAATCGTTGCCGATTACCTGCACACCCAAGCAGGCATAGATGAGTCACAATTTATCTGGATTGTGCAACAGACGGTGATGGCCACCCAGCAGCTGTTATTTGAAATCGGTGAGCTGGGCTTTTTAATGCAAGACGACGAACCGAGTAAACAAAGCGCCGCCGTGCACTAACCGCTCTGCTCCACAAAAATTCCCCCAACACCCCGCTATGAGCTGTGATGGTCGCACAGCTCACAACCTCGCTCTCTGCCCAATGTTCAAAACAAACCCCGAGAATTAAGTAACTGTTTAATAAGGATTTTTGTATTTCTGCTACAGAAGGGCTATGTTGATAGCTGCGTGAGCCTTGCTACCGTGCTTACATAAACAATGCGCACAAGCTACACATGCAATTTTTCTTTCTGGCTACTCAAGCCGCTATCTGTGGTAATAGGCGCGCCTAATGGCAGCTTAAACCTGTGGAGGGTTGAACATGAATGCAGCAGTGGGACTTGAATTCAATTTTGATGACATTATTGAGGCATTAGCAGGCCCTGGCATTGGCATTTTTCCTCACTTTATTGACCGCAATATTGTCGCCAGCTTACGTCATGACTTGCTGACCTTGCCTGCAGGCGAGCTTACCCCAGCAGCCATAGGCCGTGAGCGAGACCAACAAACCAATGAACGCATTCGCAGTGATAAAACCCGCTGGCTAGAAGGCGACACGCCCATTCAGCTTTATTACCTCTCCTTGATGACCCGTTTGCAGCAAGCACTCAATCGACAATTATTTTTAGGGCTTAAAGATTACGAGTGCCATTACGCGCTATATCAAGCAGGGGATTTTTATAAGAAACATGTGGATGCCTTTCGCGGTCGCGGCAACAGGCGCATCACCACTGTGCTGTATCTCAATGATGACTGGCAAGCGAGTCAAGGCGGCGAATTATTGGTGTATACCGATCAAGGCTCAGGCGTGCAGCACAGCATATTGCCCACAGGCGGCACCTTAGTCTGCTTCTTATCGGAAGACTTTCCTCATGAAGTACTACCCGCCCAGCGCGATCGCATGAGCATCGCGGGTTGGTTTCGTATCGACGACCCCATAGCACCCGCTTTGCACTTATAAATCACGAGTCAATATCAAGGCTGTTCTCGAGCTGGGGCGTCATCTGGCTGATGTTTATACAAAAAAGAGGTTTTCTTTAAAACCTTACTATTTATACCGCTTTAATTTCGATACTCATAGGGCAACATGCTAGCATTAGGCATAAATCAGTTTCGAATGAGTTACAGTGAAAGATCTTGATTCCAACGTTGCCGACCTGCCTGTAGACCGCATAATGCATCGTGGCTTATTAAGCTGCAGCCCAAACACACCTATTTATGCGGTGGCTGAGCGCATGGCCGAACGCCGTTGCAGCTCTATGTTGATCCTGCAAGATGACATCGCCATTGGTATTTGGACCGAGCACGATAGCTTGCGCCTCGATTTTAATGATCCTCAGTCTTTATCCCGTCCGATAAGTGACGTAATGAGCAGCCCCGTCAGCAGCGTCAGCTGGAATGCCCGCGCCTCAGAAGTCATGGCCCGTTTTAGCAGCCAAGCGCTGCGCCATTTATTGGTCGTGGATAATCGAGGGCGCCCGCAAGGCATCATATCGCAAACCGACATCACGCTAAAACAAGGGCTGGAGCTGTATTTGAGCCTGCGCACCGTAAGCGAAGCGATGGAGTGCGCCCCCTTAGTGGTGGCCGGCACGCTCACCCTTGGCCAGACTGCGCCCTTAATGCTGGCCCAACAGCAAGACGCGGCCGTGGTGCTGTGCGGTGCCGAAGAATACGGCATTATTACCGAGCGCGACATGGTGCGCTATGTGGCTCGCCATCCCGGCGACACGCCCGTGAGTCAGCTGGCCAGTCGCCCCTTGCTCACCATAACGCCAGAAAGCTCGTTATTGCAGGCGCGTGATTTATTGATCGACAATAAATTACGCCATTTAGCGGTCAAAGCGCCCGACAGCAACACCATAATTGGCTTGCTTGGCTTTCGTAATATTTTAAATGGCACCGATGCCCGATCCACAACTGAGCTGCATCACGCCATGCAACAGCGTGATTTCGCGCTGCAGCATCCGCATCTTAATTTGCAGCTGGCCGAACGCGTGATTGCCGCCTCTCTCGAGGGCGTCATGATCACCAACGCACAAGGGCTGATCGAGTTTGTTAATCCCGCCTTTACTCACACCTCAGGTTTTACTGCTGAAGAAGTGATCGGTAAAAATCCTGCCCTGCTGTCTTCTGGCCGACACGATCGGGCTTTTTATCAACAGCTATGGCAAACCCTGAACCAAAACGGTTACTGGCGCGGTGAAATTTGGAACCGGCGTAAGTCTGGGCAACTGTATTTAGAACTGTTAACTATTACCAGTATTCGTGACGAACTAGGCGATATCAGCCACTTTGCCGCCCTGTTTACCGACATTACCCATATTCGTGAAAACGAAGAGCAAGTGCGCAAGCTCGCTTATTACGATGCGTTGACCCAATTGCCCAACCGGCGGTTACTAGAAGACAGATTAGATCATGCGCTGCGCCACGCCCATCGTCATCAGCAACGCTTAGCGGTGCTGTTTATCGACTTGGATCATTTTAAACAGGTCAACGACAGCCTAGGTCATGCGGCCGGTGATGAGTTATTACTCGAAGTATCCAAACGCATGGCGGCGCGCCTACGGGAAGACGACACCCTAGCACGCTTTGGCGGCGATGAATTTATTGTCCTGTTACCCGACGTCACGGATGCAGATGAAATCACCGCCGTGGCGCGGCGGCTACTCGACGCCGTGGGCCAGCCGGTGTTGTTGAGCAATCAACAGTTTCGGGTAGGTTGCAGCTTAGGGATCAGCATGTATCCGGAAGATGCCAACACTGCGGAGCAATTATTACAGCATGCGGATGCTGCCATGTATCGAGCCAAGCAGGAAGGTCGCAATAGCTATCGCCTTTACAGCGTCGCATTAGATGCACGCGAGCACCGCTGGCTTACCTTGGAAACAGCCCTGCGCAACGCCATCGACACCGGCCACGGCTTAAGCATGCACTATCAGCCTTTGGTAGAGCGTACTTCGGGTAAATTAGTCAGCGTTGAAGCACTGGCCCGTTGGCATGACCCCGAACTAGGTCAGATTTCGCCCGGGGATTTTATTCCCTTAGCCGAGCGTGCTGGGCTGATCCAACCTTTAAGTAAACTATTAATGCGCAGCGTAGCGGCACAATTACGCCACTGGCTAGACCAAGGTTTCACTTCGATACCGGTGGCAGTCAACCTCTCAGCGCAGCAATTTTGGCATCAGCATCTCATCATTGATATTCAAGCTTTGTATCACGAGTTTCAGTTGCCCGCCGGCCTGCTCAGCTTTGAGCTGACGGAAAGTATACTGCTCGATAAACAACAGCAAGCTATCGAAAAATTACAAGCACTGCGTAAGTTGGGCTGCGAGATTGCCATGGATGACTTTGGGACTGGCTATTCATCCTTAAGTTATTTGCATCGGTTACCAATCACCACCCTAAAAATTGATCAGACTTTTATTCAACAGCTCGGTGAAAACCTAGGCAGTGAAACTATCTTGGCCGCCATCACCGGCATGGCCCAAGGCTTAAAACTGAAAGTGGTGGCGGAAGGCGTAGAAACTCAGGCTCAACGCGACACCTTGGCACATTATAACGTCGACCTCATTCAAGGCTATTTGATCAGTAAACCGCTACCAGCAGCTGAATTTAGTGCGCGCTACTGCACCGCCCACTTAGCGTGATAGCGATACTTTAGGTGGACGCCTCACGTTAACACTCGACATATACCGGATTACCCCACGCTGGGGCGCTTAATTGCAAACGCTCAACTCAAGCGAATAGGCCCACCGCAAGCACGCTTGGCCTATTTTATTATTGAAGCCCCAGTGTTCACTGTATCGGTTTTTAACGTTTGTAAGGTGCTAAGTAAACGATCCAAGTCTCGAATATGGATGTCTTGTTGTGGATAAGGGATTTCTATGTTGGCGCGATTAAAGGCCTGATAGATAGCAAACAACAGATCCGATTTTATCTGCGTAGTTTGGCTGACTTCTTTTAACACACAACGCAGCTCCAAATTTAAAGCACTGTCACCTAATTCCACAAACAGCACCCTAGGCGCAGGGTGGGTGCTAATTTCAGGATGCTGAGCTGCCAATTCCAATAATAGTGTCCGAGCCTGCTCCACATCACTGCCATAGGCGATACCCACAGGCACAATAATGCGTCCAGCCCGAGAGCTTAAGGTCATATTTTTTACAGTGCCAGCGATTAGGTCTGAGTTAGGCACTATCACATCATGCTTATCAAAGGTTTCAATACGTGTAGATCGCACGGCAATTTTACGCACCGTACCCGAGTAACCTGACACTTCAATCCAGTCTCCTTCTTTAATGGGTCGCTCAATTAATAGGATAATTCCCGAGACAAAGTTGGAAACGATAGTTTGCAAGCCAAACCCGATGCCCACCGATAAAGCACCCGCCACCACCGCCAAACTGGCCAAATTCAGCCCCGCCGTCGAAATAGCAATCATAGCCGCCAGCAACAAACCTAGATAGCCGACCCCAGTGATCACCGCCGTTTGGGCGCCCGCATCCAAACTCGTGCGCGGCAACACTGTGTACCGCAATAAACGCTGCACCCAATGGGTCAGCAACATCCCTAAACTAAAGACCACCACGAGCACGAACACCATGTCGATGGACAAGCGAATATCGCCAATTTCCACCCCATTGGTCAGCAGATACCACATTTCGGTCAGATCGGTAACCTGCGCGCCCCAAGTAATGGCCAACAACGGCAGCCAAAGAGTGAGCAATAATAGCACCAGTAACATCGGCAGCAAGATAGGCGGTTTTCTGCCTTTCTTCAATTTGGTAATGCCATAGGCGGCCGTTAACAGCAGATGATATAAAAACAGCGCAGCCCCTAATTCGGCGAGCGTAAAAATTAAGGGTAATACCGTATAGCGCGCCAAGCCCACGAGCCCGATTAACACCAATAATGGAGCTGTGATGGCCGATACACGCATCACATAGGCCATTAGGATTAACAGATGACTCGACTCTGCCCGTTGATGCAGGTGCTGGCTGTGCTCTGTGCGACCTTGTAAAAACAAGGTCGCCAGTCGCCACAGTAACAGGCTGATCACTATAAATATCGGTAAAGACACCACTGAAATGGTGGCCGGGGCGAATTCATGCTCTTGCATCATGCTTTTGAATAAGATGAATAGCGCCAACATCACGCCGAGCCCTTGGCACAAATGCACCCCGGTTTGCGCGACGGCATCGGTAAACGGCAGCAGTCGCTTACGGCTAAGCGTGGGCGAAAATAGCGTGTGCCCTAACCAGTTAGCTCCCACTATGATTAATGCCGCCCAAGGCAGTGTTTGGCTAATGGCGCCTAAGGCGCCCACCTGAGGCAGGCTAATATCCATGACGGCGAAACTGAGTGCCCAGGCTCCTAGCCCCACTGCTGGCAATAATAAATAAGCCACATTAGAACCAACGGCAGCGGCCAATCTGTCTGTGCGCCGAGGGCTGTGTAACACTTTTGCTTCTAAATTTGCCACTACTTTGCGCTGGCCGACCGTCATCAGCAGGCTACCGCCAAGCAAGAGCAGCACGGCTAATGCGACTTCCCAGCCAGTCAGCTGAGTGCGCTGACGGTCTTGCCACTGTTGGGTTTGCTGCTGCTTGGCTTGCTCGGCGAGCAAGCCGACGTAATCAACCATTTCTTGAGCGGCGATGCGCCAACTGCTGGGCAACACAGGAGACGGAAAACGGGTTAACAAATGTTGAGCTTGGTATAAACGCACTCGGGTATCAATCTCTCGGATCAATAAATCGCAGCCGTGGATGGTCGAACGCGCATTGACCAGCGGCTCTTGGGCCTGGGAGAGTGCGGTTAATAATTCATTGCGCCGACGGGCATGCGCCGGCGATTCTTGATTTTCTTGCTCGGGTGTAGCACCTAAGCTTTTGAGTTGGGCTTCCAGCGTCTTGGCTTGCAGGCTGCCCTTTTGCGCGCGACTCGCGGCCTGGTCGCGAATTTGGGCCAGTTGCTGGCGCAAGCTCATTAACACATGTAGTTCAAGAGTGTCTTGGGCTAACAGCTGTTGGGCGCGGGTTAACGTCATCACATGCTCTTGATCAAAGCTTGCGCTATTAGTAGCTTCGGCCATCACAGTGAGAGCCATTACGCTCCACACACTAACGATCAGTATTAGCTTGCACATGAATCCCTCACATCTAAAAAATAATTATTGAAGGTTAGCGTCAACACTGTCGCCATCTTAGTTTTTTCGCTCAAGACCCATGGTCAACTCAAACAGAATGCGCACCACACTCACGGGCAGCAAGCGCTGCCATCGCATTTGCAACCGCATGACAGCGGGAGGACACATAGTCTGGTGCCGGTATTAACTGCTAAGGATTAGGCTCTGTCACACTTACCCTGTCCTTGCTAGCCTATGCAAGCTCAATAGCGCCCCACCATAGAAATTAATTCAAATGAATCTTAATAATACGGTAATCGCGAGTAAATGCCCGATTATGGTTAGCCAAAGCAGGGTTTTAAAGGGCTGTTTTTGTGTTTTGTGACGCAGCTGAGCTTGCGCCAAGAGTGCACCCGGCCACCCTCCCACCAAGGCGAACAAGTGCAAGGTTTTTTCAGGCGTGCGTCTTAACTCTTTGCGTGCCGCACGTTTGTCTTTGGCATAGAGCAAGTAGGTCAAGGCGCTTAACAGTACTATTTCGAAGAGATAGCTGGCGGCAAAGCTAAAAAAATGCGCATTAAAAAAGCCCAGCGGTAGCCACGCCAATAAAGTAATTAGCGCCACCAGCGCCATATAAAACAGCGCAAAGTACTGAGTTACTTTCATTAATACATCCTTGATTTAAAGTGTTTATTTAAGCGCCAAGGTATAAAAAAGCCTCATCGCAGCTGACTGTAATGAGGCTATATCAGATAATTAAAGCCAGTTTAAGAGTATACAGAGACATTCACCGTTTTATCGCAGCCAGCAACCCCTTGTAGCAGGCGCTGTTTCCTTAAAGCACAACCCTGAATTCGAATAAGCTAATGCTATGTACACCCGCATTATCAAATGATGAAAACTTCGTTTAGGAAACAGCGCCTTTGTAGGGCCGCTGATGGCTACAGTTAAATTCCGCCACCCCATGCTATTGCACCGTATTTAAACGACTCTTCGTTTAAAAATCCAACGATGGCTTGTTTAGCTAATGATCGATGGAGATAGCGAAGGTGAGGCACAAACAGTTAGATTAAAATTCATCTAGCATGCTTTCTTCATAATCGGCGATATTAAGGGTGACATTAAACTGGCTGGCTAACGCATCCAGCTCCGATTGTTTAACGGCCAGCTCTTCCATAATAAGAATATTGTCATCTAGCAGCCAGAGTTGACGAGACCCCGCATAACTAAATTGCAGCGCTTGCATGGCATTAATATTACCTTGCTTGGCCGCCGCTTCTATTTTGCGCATCTTACGGGTGATTTTATTAAGCGAGCGCTTTAGCTCCCACACATACAGCACTTCAGTTAAGTAGGTATGATGGCGATAATGACTCAAGCAAAAGCCCACTATGGCCACCGCCACTAACACACCGATAGCATTCCAATGAAAATGGCTGCCGCTGGCATCGGGGAAAAAATAGATCAATAACTGAGACAACAGTAAACTAATGGCTGCCAGCGCTAAACCACTGCCAATAAATACGTGATTTAAGCGACGACGATAACGCGTCTTATCAATGTCTGTAAGTGTCATAATTAGCTTATTACCGATAAAATAAGCACTATTGTACCTTAACGGGTAAGGTTCCACTATGTGTTCTGCCCTACCGCTTAAGTGAGCATCCGCCATGGTTTTAGAAGCAGTGATTTTAGAAGAAGTAGTGTTAGATAAACCGCCCCTAGAAAAGGTCGCGCTGTTTGTTGATGTACAAAATGTGTATTACACCTGCCGGCAATCCTTTGGCCAACAGTTTGATTACACCGCCTTCTGGGCTCGAGTCACCGCGGGTCGCCAAGTGGTAGCAGCCTATGCCTATGCCATTGACCGAGGAGATGAAAAACAGCGTCAGTTTCAATATCGACTGCAGACTCTCGGCTTTACTCTACGACTCAAACCCTTTATTCAACGCACAGATGGCACAGCCAAAGGCGACTGGGATGTGGGCATTACTATCGACATGCTGGAGTCAGCAGCACAGGCAGACACCTTAGTATTAGTCTCAGGCGACGGTGATTTTGCAATATTGGCCGAGCGCTTGCGCCACCATTACGGTAAATGCGTTGAAGTCTATGGCGTACCCGCCCTCACCGCCAAAGCCTTGATGGACGCTGCCGACTCATTTATCGCCGTCGACGCTTCGTTATTATTACCCGCCCGATAAGCGACCTCATGCGGCCATTGATAAACAGCGGCCACAAAAAAACCGCCCGAAGGCGGTTTTTTTTAGTTTCAATCGCAATTATGCGCGGATGAAATCTAAGTGAGTCAGTTTAGGTTTGAAAGGATGACGCTGTACGTCTTTAACCGTTACTTTCACTTCTTTACCGTCGATAACCAAAGTCAGCACTTCGCTGTAGAAGCTGTCATCAGCTTGCGCAAGAATAAGTTTCTTATGGTCTAATGCAATGGCGATTGGCGCAAGGTCAGCACCGTAAACAATGGCAGGAGTTTTATCTTCATGACGCAGGCGGCGGCTCGCACCTTTCCCCAGGTCTGAACGAACTTCTGCTTCAAATGTGAATGACATAATTTTCTCTCTATAAGGTTAGTGGCAAACGTTGCGACCGACATTCGCCTGTAAAATGCGCGCGGATGATAACATGCGCTTACTCGAGCCACAACATAAAGCACACCTGGGCCCAATGCGGTGAGCCCCACTCAATCACAAACCATTAATTTGCTGCAGAATACGTTTTTCCGAGATCGGATACGCGGTGCCCAACGTCTGGGCAAATAAAGAAACGCGCAACTCTTCAATCATCCAGCGAATGGCGGCCACATCTGGGTTCAATGGCTTACCCTTAGCTTGTTTATTTAGTAACGCCTGATAAGCCTGTTGTACTTGACTGATTTTCAGTAACTGCAGTCGATCTCGCTGTGGATCGACGGGCAGTTTATCGAGACGCCGCGACAAGGCCTCTAGATAGCGGTTGATGTCACTTAGCCGTTCGCCGCTGGTGGCAGTCACGAAGCCTTTGAAAATCAGACCGTTGAGCTGGGCTTGAATATCGGCCATGGCCATGGCTTGCGATAAATCTATTTTTCCTTTTAGGCGTTTTTTCACCTCATGGGCGCGGCTCAACACTTCTTCAACTTGTAGCGCTATGGCCGCCACCGTCTGATTAAGCTCGCCGCCCACCTTATCTTTAAGCAGGGCAAACTCAGCAGGGCTCCATGCAGGCGCTTGATGGCGGCGCATTAAGTCTTCCACGCCGGCGCGAATACAGTCATCCACTAAATCCAGTACTCGGCCATAGGGATTAAAATACAGCCCTAGCTTGGCTTTATTGGGCAGTTTTTCATGCAGGTATTTAATGGGCGACGGTAACTGCAACAACAACAAACGACTTTGGCCCTGCCACATGGTTTGCGCTTGGCTGACTTCGTCTTCGCACAAGGTGAGTGCCACGCTATCGCCGTTATCCGCTAACGCCGGATAGGCTTTCACCGCAAAACCGGCGCGCTTAGCCTCGTGAACTTTAGGTATTTCCCGCTCGGGAAACTGACGCAGTTCAGCTTGTTCAAAGCGCTCATCATCCACCGCGTGGGTGAGTGCGGTTTGTACTTGGCCTTGCAGTGATAACTTAATGGCATCTAAGTCTCGCCCTGATGCCAGCACACCGCCTTTGGCGTCCCGTATACAAAAGCGCATCCGCAAATGAATGGCCAAGGCAGACCAGTCCCATTGCTCGCGCGGCACCGTCACGCCCGTCATGCGCCGCAAGTGCTTTTCTACTTGATCCAACAGCTCGCCCTCTTGGGGCATGGCCGCTAACAGCGCCTCGGCATAGTTGGGTGCCGGCACAAAGTGTTTGCGCATGGGTTTTGGCAGCGACTTAATAAGGCCTATCAACAACTCACGGCGCAAGCCCGGCACTTGCCAGGCAAATGGCTCAGCCACCACTTGGTTTAATAACGGCAAGGGAATATTCACCGTGACGCCGTCATCCTCCAGCCCTGGCTCAAAATGATATTCCAGTGCCAAGGTCACGCCATTTTGCTGCCAACTATCTGGATAATCGGCTGCAGATATTTGATTGGCGCTGTCATTGAGCAGCATCTGCTCGGTAAAATGTAGCAGCTCAGGCTGAGTCTTTTGCAGCGGTTGCCACCACTTATCAAAGTGGCGGATTGAGACGATGTCGGCAGGTAATTTCTGATCATAAAAATGAAACAGGGTTTCATCGTCGATCACCACATCGCGCCGACGGGACTTGTGCTCTAGCGTTTCGACTTGGTCGAGCAGCGCTTGGTTATGATGAAAAAATGCATGGCGCGTTTGCAGCTCGCCTTCCACAAGCGCATGACGAATAAACAGCTCGCGGCACAAACTCGGGTCTATATGGCTGTAATTCACCGAACGGCGTACCACTA
The DNA here is from genome assembly GCA_018883865.1 of Candidatus Oceanisphaera merdipullorum. Taxonomy (GTDB): domain Bacteria; phylum Pseudomonadota; class Gammaproteobacteria; order Enterobacterales; family Aeromonadaceae; genus Oceanimonas; species Oceanimonas merdipullorum. The sequence continues at coordinate 12,508 of JAHLFI010000140.1, read as the reverse complement.
TGGGTAAACCAAACAGACTTTGGCTTACATACCCCATTACGGCGCCCTGCTTTTTCGACCAATAAGGCTCGCTGTAGCTGGATTTAATCAGGTGTGCCGCTTGGCGCTCTAACCATTCGGGTTCTATTTTGGCGGCGGTGCGCCCGTATAAGCGGTGGGTTTCGGTGAGTTCAGCCACCATCAGCCAGCGCGGCGGCTTTTTCGCCAGTTTGGAATTAGGCGCCAAGACGAAGCGCGCATTACGCGCACCCAGCAATTCTTTTTTATCGCCATCACGCATGCCCACTTGGCTGAGCATACCGCTGAGTAGCGCCTGATGCAGGCTATCACCCTTGGCCGGTTCGCTATTGATGGCAAAGCCTAACTCACGCACCACTAACCGCAATTGGCTGTAGATATCTTGCCATTCGCGCAGCCGCAGGTAGTTTAAAAACTCTTTCTGACATTGCTTACGAAACTGATTGTTACTCAGCTCCTTTTGCTGCTCTTTTAAGTACTGCCACAGATTAATGTAAGCCATGAAGTCAGAGTCATTATCAGCAAAACGATTATGCTGCTCGGCGGCGGCTTGCTGCTTGTCTTGCGGGCGCTCACGCGGGTCTTGAATACTGAGCGCGGCCACTATCACCATCACTTCAGTCACACAACCTAAATCGCGGGCCGCCAATACCATGCGCGCCAATCGGGGATCGACGGGCAAGCGCGCCAAATCGCAGCCTAACGGAGTAAGCATGAGATCAGCGTTATCGGGCACTACCGCACCCAACTCTTCTAACAGTCGAATACCGTCATTGATGTGCTTGCGATCCGGCGCCTCGACAAACGGGAAGGCGCCAATGTCGCCCAAACCAAGCGCCAACATTTGCACTATCACCGAGGCCAAGTTAGTACGCAGAATTTCCGGATCGGTAAATTCAGGACGATTATTAAAGTCGTCCTCGGCATAAAGGCGAATACAAATCCCCGCCTCCACTCGACCACAGCGACCCATGCGCTGATTGGCACTGGCTTGGGAGATAGGTTCAATCGGCAAACGCTGCACCTTAGTGCGATACGAATACCGGCTGATACGCGCCGTGCCGGGATCGATAACATAACGAATGCCGGGGACAGTCAGCGAGGTTTCGGCCACGTTGGTGGCCAGCACGATGCGCCGCCCAGTGTGCGACTCAAAAATCTTGTTCTGTTCGGCGTTGGATAACCGTGAATAAAGCGGCACCACTTCGGTGTGGCGCAATTCCAACTTCTTGAGGGCGGCGGCAGTGTCGCGTATTTCGCGCTCACCGTTCATGAAGATCAAAATATCGCCATTGCCCGCTTGGCTCAGCTCAGCCACCGCATCAAAAATGCCCTGTTGCTGGTCCCGGTCTTGATCGCCCTCCAGTAGCGGGCGATAACGCAGCTCGACCGGATAAGTACGCCCCGAGACGCTAATAATGGGCGCATCATTAAAATGCATGGAGAAACGCTCAGGGTCTATGGTGGCCGAGGTGATAATGACTTTTAAATCGGGGCGTTTTGGCAGCAGCTGCTTTAAATAGCCCATGATGAAGTCGATGTTCAAACTGCGCTCGTGGGCCTCATCTATGATGATGCAGTCATATTGGCGCAGTTGGCGGTCTTGCTGGATTTCTGCCAGCAACATGCCGTCAGTCATCAACTTCACTTGGGTTTGCGCACTTATGCTGTCATTAAAGCGAATTTTATAACCCACTCGGTGACCCAGCTCGCATTGCAGCTCTTGGGCGAGGCGCGCCGCCACGCTGCGTGCCGCGAGTCGTCTCGGTTGGGTATGGCCAATAGTGCCATCTATGCCTAAGCCCAGCTCTAAGCACATCTTAGGAATTTGCGTGGTTTTACCTGATCCTGTCTCACCGGCGATGATCACCACTTGGTGCTCGGCTATGGTGCGCTTGATCAGCTCGCGCTGTTCGCTCACCGGCAATTGGGCAGGATAATGAATGGTTTGGCTTAACAATGCCTGCCTGCGGGCACGCTCATTGCAAGAGGTCATAATGTCGGCCGCTATCTTTTGCAGGGCAGCGGCGTGTTTTGCCGTCGGCAATTTTTCCAGCCCACGTAAACGCCGACTCAGCCGGCCGCGCTCGGCACCCCGACATTCTGTTAATTTTGCTTGCCACTGCTCCACTGACTGCGTCAACGCCCACTTCCTCTTAGGATCAAAACTGGCGCGCACTATAGCAGAAAAGCCTTATTTTGGGATCTCCCCTATTAACCAAACTGCCAAGTAGCCATTCAACAACGCGTGCCTATTAACAACACGCATCTATCCCAAAAACAGCCAAGCTCTGGCGCACATGTTCACGCTATCTATCAGATTCGATACTCGAACTAAGTAGATTAGGCTGCCCTCGCGATTAAATTGATTTACAGCCCCGTTGTCAGACTTTGACGCGACCAAGCAGGACAAACCACAATTACTGCTCATTTTACCACCCAAAAAACTGACTCAACAAACAGGTTTCGTAAAGAACGGCCTAAAATAGCACTAAATTTAATTAAATGGTTAAAAATAACACTTCCAATACCAAGTAATTACTTAACGCCAAAAACAAACTTAAACACTTGATTTTATTTAAAAACAACGCATAAATTGCCTTTTTAATCATGAAAAAACGACAAAAAAACACAAGCACAACAACCATTACTTATCAAAATGGAGGTTACAATCAATAAATTATCAATTCATGGCGTAAATACAATTTAGCGTTTGAAAAACCAACGGAAGTGACGTATATTGAATTCACAGTCAATCAACGAGGAGGGTAAAAAAATGAAAGAGTTAATTATCACCATCATTTTTACAGTCGGCGCTACGTTAGTCGCCATTTCTGCTCCTTCCTTGGCACAGATGTAATTGAGCCCAGGAAGACGGATCTGTAACAACACAGTAAAAATAATAAAAAAGCATAGTGATAAATGTATGCGATTAAACATGTAACATCTTCACGACAAAAAGGCGCCTAAAGGCGCCTTTTTGGTTTTACACTACCGCTCGCGATCAGCGAGCGGTTGCCCTGACGGCACAGGCAACCCTAGAGAGGTGCCACGCTTAAGTTACTTCCTGAACCAATCAGACGTACCCGCTGGCCAGGTTGCCAAGTCCTGTCCGCCTTTTGCACCACTATTAGGCTTTCACCACTGTCGGTACGCACTTCTATTTCATAGGCCTTAACTTGACTCAATTTATCTTCAGCACGCGAGCCCACCATGGTACCAGCAAGTGCACCCACGGCTGTGGCTAAGACTTTGCCCGAACCGCCGCCCACCTGATTACCTAAAACACCACCTATGGCACCGCCACCTAAAGTACCAATCACGTTAGGACTTTCATCACCCGCTTGAATTAATACTGAGCGTACCGAGGTTACGGTGGCGTAAGTAACCGTTTGTGCTTGTTTGGCTGCACGGCTGCCGTACACATCACCAGAATACACATCTGGATTAGCACAACCGGCCAAGCCAAGTGCGCCGGCCAGTGCTAACGCTGAATACACTTTAAGTTTCATACTGAGCCCTCCACGAAGGCGATGGGAGTAACGAGACAATCATAATACCTAACATACGCTTAACAAACAAAAATACATACATACAGTGATCATAGTCCACTGTATGTATTGATAATTAAAGCATAGTAAGCCGGTTGCGGGCTAAAATAACTAAATAGTAGTGTCCACCGGCTTATCAGCTAAGTAGCGCATCAACAACAGCCAAAGCGCCCAAACGCTCACCAGCAAGATCACAAATAAGAATAAACCAGACTGAAATTTCTCCAGCATAATACCGGCAATCATGGGTCCAGTTAAAGAACCAATGCTATAGGTAAACATCAGCTTTTGTGCCATTTTTACCAGTGCTCGCCCCTGCATCTTGCCGCAGGCATAAGACATGGTGGTCGGGTACAGCGTAAAGCCGCCGGCCCCCAATAATGCAAACGCCAAAAGCAGTGCGCCTTTACCGTCAAACTCCCATAACAAGACACAAGCCACCGCTATCATGGCCGTTTGTACTACCATCATAGTGCGTTTACCTAAGCGGTCGGCCAAGCTGCCATTGGGTAACTGAAACGCCATACCACACAAAATAAGCCATGCCATATACAGACCGACTTCGTCGCCCAGAGACAATTGCTCCAGCTGGATGGGCATCAGTGATGACAGCGTGCCGAGCAGCATACCCGCCACTAAACAACCTACTAGGCCTAAGGCACGATCGGCACGTGGCGGCTTGCTGGGCACAAGCTCGCCTAGGATTTGCACCTCGAGATCAGGCTGTTTGGCCCAACGCAGAGGCGCCATAGATAGTAAGCACAAGCCCCCGGCAATGAAGAAACCTGTAGCCCCAGACACGGGTATCCAGTCGATAAACAGCTGGCTAATGCCGTAACTGAAGTAATAAATCAGCATATAGCGCGCCATGGCAGAAGACCGCTTATGCAGGGGCGACACCCCCAACACCCAGCTCTCTACCGCCACAAAGCTAATGGCTGCCGCCATGCCGGCCAGCATGCGCAACACTAACCATACGGGCAGCAAAGCAGTCCAGGTTAACGCCAGCGCCGTCAACGCTAACACCAAACAACATACCAAGAGGGCGCGGACATGACCAAAGCGTTGAATAAAATGATAGGCGAAAAAACTGGCGCCCAGCATGCCTAAATAAAAGGCCGAGCCGACCAAACCAATTTGCGCCGCAGGCGCGCCTTGTGCACTTAAATACACGGCTACCAAGGTCACCAAGAAAGCGTTACCTAAGGTGAGCAAGATAAGGTGTAAATAAAGGGGGATTAATCGCATGGCGCCTCCGAATTACGAGGCGCGCATGTTAAGAGCCTTAGTCGTCAAGTACAACGAGAGAAATTGATGTAGAAGGTGAGTTTTTTTCAGTTTAAAAATGTTAAGGCAGCTTAACTCGTTAACTGATTAATGATGCCCTGCCCCAAGGTAAGTGCGCCCACGATTAACAAAGTAGCAATCGCTAGCACAGGCGCCGAAGTCGCTTCTTTTCTAAATACCGGCCACAGCCAGACTAAAGCGCCCAGTAACACGGCACCGCACAATTGACCAAAGGGCAACACCAAAGCGGCTAGGTCAACGGCGTCGCCGTGCCACGCCGTTATCCCCAATAACACTAAGATAAACATTAGAGCACAGCCCACCCCCACCAGAGGTAATAACACATTAAAAGCCTGCAATCTGTGTTTAGCCCGTACCATGATCAACTGACCAAACACACAACCGCCGGCACCCAGCATGAAAATGCCCGCCGGCCCCACGCGGAGTAATAACCACAGCCCTAAGCCTGCCGCCAAGACTAAGGCCGGCACCTGCCAACTAAGGCCTAAGCTACGCTTACCTGCCAGACGAGCCTGATACACCAAGACGCCGATACCCAGTGCCAGTGTTAGCCCGCCCCACCACAGCATTAATACCGGCACTTGGGCTTCAACTGCTAGCATCAAGCTTAAGCCCAACACTGCCCATACCGACATTAAACCGTCGCTGATGCGCCGCCGCTGGCCAGGACACAAGTCGCCTTTGGCTAATACCAAAATCAAAACTACCAAGGCACCGATGGCAGTGAGCGCTAAGGGCGCAAATAAGCGCGCGGTTAAGGGTTCTGTCATGAAATCTCCTAAATAATAACTAACTAACTAACTAACGTTGACGACGGGCATTGGCCACCATGCGCGCAAACATGCGGCGAATTTCAATAGGCACCTTGTGTACACCTTGTAATTCTATGGCTTCGATCACCGATAAGGCCATGCCAGGCTTAGTGCGCCGACTGAGTGCGCGTTCGATAATGCGACCTGTGGGGGTGTGTTTATCATATATTTGCGCCTCTTGGCGAAATATTGACTCCAAACCGTTATTAAACAAGTAATGCTCTATGTCGACGCTGGGCAACACGGTCAACCTGTCTTCTTCACGCTCATCGCGCAACTGACTGCGTACCCCTTGTGCATATTTTTGCCCCGCTTCGTCCCCGTCTGTCAACAAATGCCAGCCAATACCAAAATCACGGGCCACCTTAATCAGGGGGCTATAACCGCATTGGGCAAATTCTATGATGCGAATGCCCTCCGCCGGCAACACATAGCCACAAATGCGAGCTAACTCATTGAGTAACCAAATCTCGGTTTCCCCTTCCACCAACAACCAATAGCGGGCAAATAAAGACATGGGTCTGTTAATGCGCACATGAAAGGCAATGCGGCGCATGTCTTCGCCATTGTATTTTTCATTACCAATCTGAAAGCTTGTTGTCTGATTTTTATAGCGCACTAAACGGCGCAAATGATGCAGCGGAAACGCCGACAACAAATCGCCAGAGTTAGTAGTTACCAACTTTTGCCCAGGAAAACGATCTAACATCCCCCAGGTGACGGCCAAAACCGTAGGGTGTAAGCGACTTTCGGGGTCTTCAATTAACAATAAAGGCCGCGCACCCACCTCGATAGGCCGACCACCCCGAGCTTGTAATATGGTGTGCGCCACCGCCGCCAGCGCCAGCGAAAGACCGCTGTCTTCGCCCTTGGGCTGCCAACTATTAAATTTACCCAACTGACTTAAGTTAACCGGGTGAATCGCGATGTCGCGCGCGCGGCGCGGCGCCCGACTGGTGGCACCTTGGGGCGTAAAATAGTGTTCCAATAACTGGCGCACCGCATCTAAGCCGGCCTTAATGTCCGCTTGCGTCAGCTCATCTTCGACGGCGAGCTGCTCACTGAGCTCGGTTAACAACAGATCATAATCGCCATTTAAATTTACGATGGGTAAGTCTTGAGGAATACCGCGCGAGTCACGCAAGCGAAACACCGGATTCATTTCAATCAATTGATGCACCAACAAAGGTGCTTGAGCACACTCCAGCTCGCCACCCACGCTATTTAAGAAACCGTGTTCGCTCGTGATACCGGCGTCAGTGCGCCTTGCCCGTGCTCGATAGTGAATGCGATGAAAACCGTCTTTATGCTTTACCCAAGCCGGCGCCAAGCGAGCCAGTCGTGAGGAGTGTTCACTGATTCCTGGGCGATACTCACGATAGGTGAGCGTTATCGATAACTCATTAATGGGCTCATCGGATTCATGGCGATAAAAGTCATCTTCTTCAAACTGATAACAACAGCCACCTTGGCCCATTAAGCGAAACAAGGCGCGAAACAAACTGGTTTTTCCCCAGGCATTTTCGCCCATCAGTGCCGTACTCTGATTAAGTGTCAGCGACAACTGATTAAGACCCATGAAATTGCGGATCTGGATATACTCAAGATACATACTCGACCCTTAATAAATGGCGCACATCAGGCCCCTTCTTATATAAGGTAAGTCGTGCTGAATGCCGGCTGGTGTGAAAACTCCGAGCGTGAAAAGAATTAGTTACGATAAAGCACTTTGATCAAATGATAACCAAAGCGGCTTTTTACCGGCCCTTGGATCGCTAATTCAGGGCCACCGAATACGGCTTTGTCCACCGAACCCACTAAATCGCCTTTCTTCACCTCGCCTAAGTCGCCGCCTCGCTTGCCGGACGGACACGTAGAATGCTTCTTGGCCAATTGATGAAAATCGGCTCCCTTACTTAATTTCAGTTTCAGCGCCTCACATTCGGCTTGAGTATCCACCAAAATATGTACGGCACAGGCACGCTTAGCCATAAAATATCCACATCCTAAGAATAGGCCTGCAGTGTGCCAAAAATCGCCCTAACAGGGAAGCACGGCGCTCTGCTTGGTCGCGAAGCCATTAACTAAAAATCCCTCGAAATTCGAGGGATGAAGTGAAGATGTTTGCCGTGTATTGACCGAACGCCACGGCGTGCAATAGCCTCTGTCATTACGCCACGGCTAAGGCCACGGTTTCGGCGTCTGTTTGTACCAATTCATCGTGCAAAGACAGCACTGCTTGCTCGTAATATTCATCATCAACGATAAACTGCATTTCTACCGCACGCAGCGACTGATGTACGGCGCGAACCGGGACCTGTGCCTTATTCAACGCCGCCACTGAGCGGGCCAGCAATCCGGGAATACTCATGTCGCTACCTACCGCCGACACGACTGATACTCTATGCGTATTAATATCGGCGTGCTCAAAGCGACGCTGTAATGCACTTACTAAGGTACGCACGGTTTTACGATTGCCGGATATATAATAGGTCAGCGTATTGGCGTTCATGTCTTTAGACACTAAGTTCAAGCGCATGCTATCCAGCTCATCGGTAAAGCACTCGGCGTAATGGGAGACACGCCCCACCATGTCTTGATCAAACAACTCAACGGCAAAAATATTACGACGTCCCGCCACCATCTCCACGCACGGCGACGGGCTGCGATAATCTGTGGTGATCAAGGTACCTTCGTGATCCGGCTCAAAGGTGTTGCGCACGCGTAATGGAATGTCTTGTTGGCGTAAGCCTTTCGCCGCTTGTGGGTGAATCGCTTCCATGCCTAAGTTAGACAGCTGATCGGTCACATCATAATTAGTGCGACCAATGGGGATCACTTTATCTTCGCCCGCCAAACGTGGGTCGGCGCTACTTAAGTGAAACTCTTTATGAATAATGGCTTCACGCGCACCACTCAATACCGCCAAGCGACTAAACGTCATTTCGCTGTAACCGCGGTCAAAGCGATTCATCAAGCCTTCTTTACAGTGGGCGTAACCGGTGGCGACCGGTAGCTGAGTACGTAAATCAAAGCGCGCCAACGTTTGGGTTAATACTTCATCGAGTGGCAAGGCTTCATCACCGCGCCACCCCGTTAAGTCCATTAACACCGCATTAACGCCACTTTGGCGTAAATACAACACCATGTTATGGGCACTGTGTGCCTCGCCCATGGCGGCCAATAATTCACGAATAGTCTGTAATTGCTCGGCTAACTGAAACTGCCCAAAGGCGCAGACTTGACGTAAATGATGCAAACAATCACGAATGCCAAGGATGCGTTCTTGTAAAAATGAGTCTGCCAAGGCGCGCTCCGGCGTTTGGCCAAACATGTCTGCGTTTATTTTTGCCATGCAACTCAGCACGTTATCCAGTGTTTGCTCCCAAGCACTGTCGTCTTCTGCATCTGCATAGGTGGCATACACGCCGGGCGCCCCGGTGCGTTTGCACTCCAATAGGCCATCGGTCACGCCGCCAAAAGCCGACACCACTAACAGCCGCTGGTAATATTGTTCTGGGGTGCGATTATGCAAAATGATGTTATCGCGTACCGCCTGATACTGGCTCATGGAGGTACCGCCAATCTTTTCTACTGTGTGAGACACATTATTCCCTTAATCATAATCAAGTAGGTTTTCACTGTGGTCGCACATTTTCATTGGGCCTGGATGAGGTGAGCACCCTGCCCAGTGAAAATGTCCGTAAACGGGGGGCTGCCCCCCGTCTCCAGCACGTCCGATCTTGTTCGTCGATGTTTACTCGGTGTCGAGTGCGTATACGCCATCGGCGTCATGCACTTCTTTACCCGTTAATGGCGGATTAAACACACACGCCAACTTCAAATCTTCACTGCCACCGCGTAACAGGTGATTGTCGTGTTTATCTAGGACATACAAGGTGCCAGGCTTGATGGGGTAAATTTTGCCATCGGCTAAATCTTCAATTTCACCATCACCGCTCATGCAATACACCGACTCTAAATGGTTCTGATAATGGATGTGGGTTTCGGTATTGGCATAAATAGTGGTGATATGAAAAGAGAAGCCCATGTTGTCGTCTTTCAACAACATACGGGTGCTTTCCCACGTGCCAGTTTCTGCTTTTACACGGCGCTCAGTTTGTTCACATTCGGCTAAGGTACGTACTATCATGCTATTTCCTTTCTTTAATGCAGTTTGGTGTTAAAGGGGCGCACGCGTTTATGCTCACGCCTTTATTGATATGTGTACACTCGTCTTAAGACGCTTTACGTAGACGTTCACCATTGGTCTCGGCTGCCGCTTCTTCTAACCAATCTAGGCCTTGATTTAACTCAGCGACCGTAATGATGAGCGGGCATAAGCACTTCACCACTTCACCATCCGGTCCCGCAGTTTCAATAACCAAGCCACGCTCAAAACACTTACCGGTAATGGTGCTGGCAATATCACCGTCGTAACAAGCGACCCCTTGCATCATGCCGCGGCCTTTAACCTTAACGAACAGTTTAGGAAAACGGTCTACCAGAGCCTGCATACGTTGATTCAGTAACTCGCCTTTCTTGCGCACCTCAGCGGCAAAGGTGTCGTCTTTCCAGAACAATTCCAGTGCCTTACGTGCGGTAACGAAGGCATGATTATTGCCACGGAAAGTACCGTTATGCTCACCGGGTTCCCATTGATCTAATTCTGGGCGCAGCAGCACGATGGCAAATGGCAAGCCCATGCCACTCAATGACTTAGATAAGGTAATAATGTCGGGCTTAATACCGGCGGGCTCAAAGCTAAAGAAAGTACCGGTTCGGCCACACCCCGCTTGAATATCATCGGCAATCATTAAGATATCGTGGGCACGGCAGATTTTTTCTAGACGCTGCAGCCACTTCAAAGAAGACGCATTCAAGCCACCCTCGCCTTGTACCACCTCAAATAACACGGCGGCCGGCTTATCTAAACCACTGGAATTATCATTTAGCATGGTTTCAAACAGCAACAAGCTATCTGCACCGGCTCCTAGATAACCGTCATAAGGTAAACGGCTTACATCAGCCATTGAGGTACCGGCGCCACCTCTGTGGTGTTGGTTACCGGTGGCCGCCAATGCACCCAAGCTCACGCCATGGAAACCGTTCGTAAAGGCCACAATATTGCTGCGGCCTGTCACTTTACGGGCCAGCTTCATGGCCGCTTCTACTGCGTTAGTGCCGGTAGGTCCGGTAAATTGCGCCACATGATCCATGCCGCGCGGCTTTAAAATGATTTGTTGCAGCGCCGTTAAGAAGCCGGCCTTGGCGGTGGTGTGCATGTCTAGGCCGTGGGCAATACCGTCGGCCTGAATATATTCAACCAGCGCCTCTTTTAACTGCGGATGGTTATGGCCGTAGTTCAGCGTGCCTGCGCCAGCGAGAAAGTCTAAATAACGTTTGCCAGATTGATCGTATAGCCACACGCCTTGTGCCTTATTAAAGGTCACCGGAAAAGAGCGGGCGTAGGTTTGTACACTGGATTCCATTACCTCAAAAATATTATTCACATTGATTCCTTAAAGCCTGAGCTAAATTAAAAATAAAAATAAATTCATAGTGCGATCAGCAAAGCGGGGTTAGCCATGGCGGTTTAACATGGGGCAGTTAGCCAAGCGTGATGCGAAACAGAATTTCGCTGGGGCTGTCGCCATTAAAGTGGCGCTGCTGATCAAAGAGTTGGTGACGCGTGCTTGAGTCTGTCGCCTGGCGACGGGCAAAGCTTTCAAACAATCCCCAAGAGGCGGCATTGTCCGCGGTAATCGTTGTTTCAAGATGGGTGACGCCGGCGCAGGCATCCGATGCTAATAAGGTGGTTAGCAAAGTGCGGGCTAAGCCCTCACCACGCGCGCGTTTATCTATGGCTACTTGCCAAACAAACAAGGTGTTTGGTTCGGTGGGTTTACGGTAGGCAGAGATAAACCCCAGTAGTGCGCCATCAAACTGGTCTTCGGCCAGCAAACAGGTGTCGGCAAAGTGCAGGCACTGCAGAAGGTTGCAATAGGTAGAGTTAGTATCGAGGGGCTTACATCGATCAATTAGGCGGTTTACTTGGTAACCATCGGTTGATTGGGGGTGGCGCAACAAGAGTTGCAGGCCCATGTTAGTGTCCGTATCTGAGTCTCTATGCGTAGTAGCATTCATTTATAGTCCTAACCTTATTTAGTTAGTGGGCTAAGTAAAAATACTCTACTAACCTAACAAAAAATAAGCCCATTGCAAGTATAAACCTAAATTTTTAGTTAGGGTGTTATGCATTTTACTAACTAAAAACGAATGATACCTTACCTTAAACCCAGCGATAACCTAGTCCTTGAAACTGCCCCAGAACCTTATTTCTGGCATACTCAGCCCCACTACGCGCAGGTCTGAATAGAGCTGCTACTATCAAGGTAGTGGCAACGCAGTGTTGGCACATTTCTAGACGACATCGGATACAGACTATGAGCGCAAGAGAAACAGGCACAGTGAAATGGTTTAACGAAGAAAAAGGCTTTGGATTCATTACTCGCACATCCGGCCCGGATCTTTTTGTCCACTTTTCTTCTATACAAGGTGACGGGTTTAAAACCTTACCCGAAGGCCAAGCGGTCACTTTTATCGTGACGCAAGGTCAAAAAGGACCTCAAGCTGAACAGGTAGAACTGGCTTGATTGCAATGAGGGCGGAGCTTAGGCTCCGCCCTCATATTATTTGAACACCCAACATCCTAGAGTTAACCTCAGTCACTGCATCTTGATGCTTTGACTGGATATCCAATCATAAAATACTTTCTAGCCGATTATTTTAGTCTGCTCCCTACCCCTTCTTGCCCAA
>JAHLFI010000139.1 GCA_018883865.1 Candidatus Oceanisphaera merdipullorum | reverse complement strand
GCATCAAACACCTCGCGATTAGCCCAGCGTTCCACAAATATACAATCCCAAGGCTCACCATTAGCCCCTTCATAAGGCACCTCTTCGGTTAACTGATACAATAAGCATCCTTCTTCTCTGTGGGTTTCTGCGATCAAGGCTTTAAGTGCAGCTTGCAACTCTTCGGCCTTACCTGTGCGCGCTTTAAAGCGAGCAACACAATATAATTCGGTCATTTAACGTCCTATTTAACAAACTGATTGGTGGCTAACTGCATGCTAATACAGGCCAGTGTTCCTGAATAGCTTAAGCTTTGTGCGCTGGTGCTCGTTTCAAGCACAGCTGTGAATTTGACAGTAAAATACCTGTTGACCACCCCCTAGTTACCAGTTAGAGTGAATGCAGCTCGAAAGATATAGTTATATTTATGTTCTAGTTACGATGTTCTTGTAGTACCTCGTCCTGTATTTCATAAGTTAAATCTGTATTTTTTCAAGCATTCGTATTTTGGTAGATTTGATTACAGGATTTAGGTATGTCTAATATCGTTAAAGGTAAAGTTAAGTTTTTCAATGAGTCAAAAGGTTTTGGCTTCATCGAGCAAGAATCAGGCCCAGATGTATTCGTACATTTCAGCGCGATTCAGAGCCAAGGTTTCAAAACCTTAGCAGAAGGCCAGGCTGTTGAGTTCACAGTAGCTCAAGGTCAGAAAGGTCCTCAAGCTGAGAACGTTGTAGCTCTGTAAGAGTCTACCGCAGCTAAAGAATCTATAAGCCGTGCCCTAGGGCGCGGCTTTTTTTCGTCTAAAATTTGGCACCTTAAGTGATATATAAGCCGCCAGCGTTAAACTATGAACTAAAGACAAGCACCGCCCTTTGCTGACTTTACTCAGACCCTAGGCGCTTATTATTCCCGCCCTTCTTTGCTCTCTTTTACTTCTCACCAATACTCACCAGCGCCCTACTGCGCACCATGACAAACCTTTCAGCACCACTGCCCCCAGCAAGATACAGAGACCTAAGCTATAAGCAGTACTCACCCCCAAGTAGACCAAGAGCGCGGTTAATAGACCGGCGCTCAGCATCTGCAATGCACCGGATAATGCAGCTGCTGCGCCCGCCAGCTCATGATAAGGCTCTAATAAGCGGCTCATAGCATTAGGAAACGCCATACCATTGCCTAATGCTTGAATGAAGATACCCGCCACCAGCCAAGCCGGCTGTAACGGCACCAACAATAACCAAGCGCCAGCCGCCAGTTGTAGATAAGGACTAAAGCGCAGCACCTGCTCGGCTGCCACTCTGTGCTGAAGACGATTATTAATCAGGCCGCCAAGTAAGAGTCCCAGCGCAGGTAGCAAAGCCCAAGTTCCATATTGGGCCGCCGTCATGCCTATTTGTTGCTGCATGATATAGGGCATCACTGAGATAGAGACAGTCATCAACGCAAACTGCCCCCACAACATGCCGCCATGGCCTAAGAAATGCCGCAAACTGAGTAAGTGCCGATAGTTGGCGACAATGCTGGTCAGCCGCATCGGTTGACGAACGCCAGAATGAGTCTCTTTAAAGCTAATAAATAACAGCAGCCATAAGGTCACTAGGTACAGCAACATGGCCACAAACACGCTACGCCAACCAAAATGATAGCCAATGAGCCCGCCAATCGCAGGCGCTACTATCGGCGTAAACGCAGCCGCCATGGCCACGTAAGACAGCGCATTGCGCAGCTCGGGCCCGGCAAAGCTATCACGTAGCATGGCACGAGATACCACGGCTCCACAGCCCGCTCCTAGCCCTTGTAAAAAGCGCCCCAGCAGTAACCATTCAAAAGAAGCATTAGGTACTAAACATAAGCCCACACCGAAAATGGCTAAGGCGAGGCCCGCAATTAGCACCGGCCTTCGTCCCTTAGCATCGCTAAGCGGCCCATACAATAATTGCACCGGACCAAAGGCAAATAAATACGCGGAAATAAGCCACTGCACTCGGTTAGGGTCTTCAGCCAAGCTCTGGCTGATAGCAGGTAATACTGGTAGCAGCAAACCCACGCTTAATTGCCCTATGCTGACGATCAAACAGGCAAAGATAAGCCGCGTGTTATTAGTAGTTTTGATAGGCACTGATTTTACTTTGCTAATGATCCATTGCCTCGCGTATTAAAGTGCGCTTTACTTTGACAAGTCGGGTGCTAATTGAGCACAATCAAACTTGAATAATAACAAACAGGAATGCCTATATGACTGCCCAAACAGCTAATCCCCAATCGCTTCAACAGGCGTTTTCCTTGGGTAACGGACAGGATGCGGCACTGAATTGGCTGCGTAAAAATCAAACGCATTGCGCCATATTTCTCACCAACGGCATTAAGCTCGAAGGGATGATCAGTGCCTTCGATCAATACAGCATCTTGCTCTCTGATCCTAGAGGCCAGCAACAGCTGATCTATAAAGCGAAGATCTCGACTATATCACCGGCCACTCGTAGGCCACCGCGTACCGGCCCCATCATTAGTAAACCGCGCCGTCCGCGTTATGAAAGCCACCAAACGCCCCGTGAAGACAGTTATCAGCGCCACGAGGATGAATTTGATACGCCTATTGATGACGAGCAAGGCTAAATTAACGGTCACAGTGAATAAACGTCGATAATAAAAAAGGTCAGCAGCAGCTGACCTTTTTTATGTGTTGCGATAACACTTACGCCATAAGTTAAAGATGTAAATCCTCTTGTGCTTATAGCGTAAGGTAGAAGGCATTAATTTACCTTCAGCTTAGGCAGACTAAATTAGACCTAGCTCTGTCATCACGCGGCGAATTTCAGCCTTGCTTGATTCTTGCAATGGCACCACCGGAATACGACAAAACTCACTGCACAAACCCAGTAAAGACAGCGCATATTTAGGACCTGCTGGATTTGGCTCTAAAAATAGCACCTGATGCAGCGGTAATAACTTGTCTTGTAAATCTCGCGCTTCAGCCCATTTACCCGTCATCATCAACTCTTGCAGCTCTGCACACAGGCGCGGGGCTATGTTGGCAGTAACCGAGATACAGCCTTGACCGCCACCTACGTTATAAGCCACGGCAGTGCCATCTTCACCCGATAACCAAGCGAATGGCTTCTTGATGTGCTTACGCTCAACCCAAGGGCGCAACAAATCACCGGTGGCGTCTTTCACGCCCACGATGCGCGGCAGTTCAGCCATGCGTGCCAAGGTCTCTGGCTTAATATCGACCACGGCGCGTGGGGGGATATTATAGACAATAATCGGCAGCTTAGTGGCGTCGTGCAACATCTTGAAGTGCTCGAATAAACCATCTTGATTAGGGCGATTGTAATAACCGGCCACATGCAAGGTAGCATCGGCACCCACACGCTCGGCGCAGTTGCTGTACTCAATAGCTTCGAGTGGATTATTCGAGCCAGCACCGGCAATCACAGGCACACGACCCGCCGCTTGCTCGACCACGATTTCAATGACTCGGCAATGCTCAGCTGGGGTCAAGGTAGGGCTTTCACCGGTAGTGCCTACTGGCACCAGGCCATGAGTCCCCTCTGCAATGTGCCAATCAACCAAGCGACGCAATGCCGGCTCATCGATACCAGCACCGTCAAAGGGGGTTAATAGGGCAACTAAAGAACCGCGAAACATGGAAACTCCTTCTCCTGGTTAGAGGATGATAATTTTAAATAAAAACCCCGGCTGCTATTGCATCACCGGGGTTTGAAAGCATCTTGTCTTAAAGAAGATCAGGCATCGGTTACGCAACTGTGGCTAGCGCTTTTCGTTTCAGCGGTTTACTCTGTTTACGTTTCACTATAGAAAGCATGTTCTGCACCTGAAAAGACCTTGAACAGCATCTTTTGCTAATGACCGACAAATGTCAAGAGCACCTTAGGTATGTATAATGCCAGATCAAATAATTTACTGTGGAGCCCAAGATGTTTGAGGCCTTAACGCCGGTCAGCGAAATGCTGGCACGTAATTTGGATGTACTCACCGAACAGCCGCTGTTGGTGTGTGGTCTACTAGAAGATAACTTGCCCGGCATGTTGGCTCAAGCCGGTCCGGCGCCGCGTATTTTCACCACCGACTTTAGTTACTTTCAGTGGCAAGAAAAGCAAGGCACCAGCCAAGTTGAGTTTGGCATTCAGCCAACTCAAGCCGCCGCAGGCTTATTATTATTGATGCCCAAAGCCAAAGCCGAGGCAGAGTACCTATTGGCTGCCTGTTTACCGCTGCTCGCCCCAGGCGCCCAGCTGTTTATGGCCGGCGACAACAAAGGTGGGGTAAAGTCGGCACCTAAGCTGCTCGCTCCTTATGCGGATCAAGTGCACAAGCTCGACAGCGCACGACGCGCTAGCTTATACCAAGCGGAGTTAGTGCGACCCGCCGCGCCCTTTAAATTGGCCAACTGGCGCAAAGGTTACCACCTAGAGCAAGAGCAATTGCAGATTTGCACTCTGCCTGGGGTCTTTAGCGCTGGTCACTTGGACTCAGGCACCCGTTTATTGCTGGATAACTTAGGCAAACTGAAAGGCCGAGTACTCGACTTTGGTTGTGGTGCCGGTGTGCTTGGCGCCACTTTGCTTAACCGTCAGCCTGAATTAGAGCTAGAGTGCATCGACATTAACGCGCTTGCTTTAGAGGCCACGCGTCTGACCTTGGCTGAAAATAACCTACAGGCTAAGGTGTATGCCTCTAATGGCTTAAGCCAAGTAAGCGGCACTTTTAACCACATAGTGGCTAATCCGCCATTTCATGCGGGACTAAAAACCTTCTTCCACACTACAGAAGCCTTACTGACTTCAGCGAAGGAATACTTAGTGCATGGCGGCTCACTCACCTTAGTGGCAAATGCCTTTTTGCCTTACCCTGAGCTAATTGAAAGAAGTTTTGGTCAGTGCGAAACCCTAGCTGTGAACGGTAAGTTTAAAATTTATCGCGCCGTGCGTCGTTCATAACGCCTGCGAAGCAAAGCATGATAAAAAACCGGCCGCGAGTGCCGGTTTTTTTATATTTTGAAGCGGGTTTTATTGACGCAGAGCGAAAAATCTATAGAATTCGCTACCTTGAGTACGCGAGGGTGGCGGAATTGGTAGACGCGCTAGCTTCAGGTGTTAGTGTCTTAGGATGTGGGGGTTCAAGTCCCCCCCTTCGCACCACTCAGTGACTGAGGGAGAGTGACTCAAAGCAATAAAATGGTGGCCCATTTAAAATAGCTGAATAGTAATAAATACTTAGTTAGATGTGCGAGGATGGCGGAATTGGTAGACGCGCTAGCTTCAGGTGTTAGTGCCTTCGGGTGTGGGGGTTCAAGTCCCCCTCTTCGCACCATTTATTATAAGTACACTTAGTAAAAACTCCCCTGTTCTCTATGCCTCAACACTTGCCCGCCTTTGCTAACCAATTTCGACTATTGGTACTTCGCAATAACTAGCTATTAAATCGTCTGCTCGCTCAGCATCATGGTCATGGCCATGCCTAAACCCGCAAGCCCACCTACCGGTAACCAATACCAGTGGCGACTAACCGACGGCAACACTAATAGCAGAGCAAACAAAGCAAAGCCTGCACTGAGCCAAAGTGTTAATGCCGAATTCGGTATCCACAACACCATCAATAACCAAGTTATTACCAACAGCATCACCATAGCCATTCCCCCCTCATCCGTGATGCAAATGATAATAACTATCATTAATAGTAAATTCAAGCTTTTCTTCTAGCTGTCCAAACTCACTCACCCTGCCACGTAAGTAACACCACAGCTTCGACATGCATGGTATGGGGAAACATATCTACAGGTGTGGCCTGTTCTAAATGAAAACCGCGCGCCGTTAACCAAGCTAAATCACGAGCCAAACTTTTAGGGTTACAAGACACATACACTAAACGACTAGGCTGCATCTGTATTAACGTCTCAAGCAAGGCCTGATCACACCCTTTACGCGGCGGATCCACCACCACCAGATCGGCACTTACTCCTCGGGTATAAAGATCTGGCACCACTTGCTCGGCCGCGCCTTCTACAAATTCCACATTAGTTAAACCATTTAACTGAGCGTTAATGCGCGCATCAAGCACAGCCTCGGGTACAATTTCGATGCCATAAACCTGACGAGCATGGCGTGCCAAAAATAGGCTTATGGTGCCAATGCCACAATAAAGATCGAACGCTACCTCATCAGCTTTGGGTGCCGCTAAACGCAGCGCTTCTTGATACAAGGCCTCGGTTTGCTGGGGATTAATCTGATAAAAGGATTGCGCAGAAATAGCAAACTGTAAGCCAGCTAACGTATCCACTATGACCTCTTTACCCCACAGTAATCGAGTATCTGGCCCCAACACTCGATTACCTTGATAGCTGTTGCTATTCAGCATAATGCTGGTGAGGCCATCAATAACACTGAGCTCTTGCACCAAGTGCGCTAAGTCGTCTGCGGAAGGCTCTGCTGCCACCACCAGCACCACCATCAGTTCACCGGTATTAACGCCATTGCGCACCATGAGGTGGCGAACACTGCCTTGCTGGCTGAGTTCGTTATAAGCCGTGACCTTATGCTCTTGCATCCAAGTGCGTACTCTCGCCACCACCTCAGTGGTAACCGGCGCTTGTGCTCGGCACTCTTTAACTTCCACCAACTGATGGCTGTACTTGGCATAAAAGCCAAGCTGCGGCTCAGCTTGTTCTCCTGGTCGCACCGCATACTGCGCCTTATTACGATAGTGAAAAGGGTCATTCATGCCTAACGTGTCGGCCACAGCGCACTCAAGACCTTTGGCTTGCAGTGCCTCTAGCAATAGCTGGCGTTTAAGCCGCAACTGCTCCGCATAATCCATTACTCGCAATTGACAGCCGCCACAGGCGGTATAGACACAAAAGTCAGCCCGTCGGGCGGCGGAGGGCTCTCGCACCTGTAGCAGCTTAGCTTGGGCGAAATGGGGCTTAACCACAGTCAGCAAGACCTCTACCTGTTCGCCGGGCAAGGCGCCTTCCACATACAAAGGTTTGCCATTAAGGCGACCAATGCCGTCCCCTTTATCGGTAAGTTCTTCAATGGTGGCACTAATCTGCTGACCGAGTTTAAACATGCAATACGCTCTACGGATAACGCTAAACAGCACCCTAAGCACCAAAGATATAAGTACCAAGGACTCAAGATGCCATCAGCTAACGAGGATAATAATGGCCACAGCTTTGCGGCCAAAAACACAACAAGTGGCCCATTCTACTTGATAGTTGTGTGTACACCAATAACGCAAACTTGGGCTTTATACGCAAGCGACTGTCAGACTCCTGCCCATAAAAAATCCCGCAACGGCGGGATTTTTATCAAAACTAATTAGCTTTATACGCTTTATGCCTCGGGCTGTTTAGGCACCTGGTTTAAGGCATCACTATTTAGTGCATCACGGATTTCACGCAACAACTGAATATCTTCTGGTGTAGCCGCAGGTGCAACAGTGGCCGTCTCTGCTTCGCGTTGTAATGACTCACGCATACGGTTGATCATCTTCACCATGATAAAAACCACGAAAGCCAACAACACGAAGTTAATAAATACAGTCACAAAACTGCCCCAATACAAGACCACGGCGCCCACTGCACTCAGTGCCTCTTGCGTATATGGCCCGGTATAACCTTCAGGAGCACGCAGTACCAGCAGCTTGTTAGAGAAATCCACATCGCCGCCCAAGATAAAGTTAATGACCGGCATAAACACATCGCGCACTAAAGAGTCGATGATCTTGCTAAAAGCGCCACCAATGATCACACCCACCGCCAAGTCTATCATGTTGCCTTTAACAGCAAATTCGCGAAACTCCTTAATAAACCCAGTTTTTTTAGCCATAACTGTCTTCCCGTGTAAAATAACCATAAAATCGGGCGAATGTAGCACCGAATAGCTTTAAGACGACTCGTTTATTCACCGAGCTTAAAGCTAAAGCATAACGTATATCTGACAATTAGCTGCAAGAAGCAGCCATTACTTTTGAAATTATCCGTTGGATAAACGAGACTAATCTCGCACATCAAGAATAACGCTACAGCTGCCAACACTGGACACACACTTTACCGATTTCTTTAACACTGAGTTACTTAAGTAGACGCGCTTTGTGATCACTAATGAGCGGCCCTACCCGCCGGAAAACGTGGTCTCACAACTGGGGATTAAATCAGTTACTAAGTCCCACAGTAGTAGGCATCAAACTCACGGATATCTATTATTTAAACCTATTATTTAAACCTATTATTTAAAAATTAAGGTGGTCGCCAGCTAAGAGTACACTTTCATGAACCATTGGTAATTTTACAATAGCAAGCTTTACGAGCAGGATTTTTATTAAACATTACACAAGCGGAGTTATAATTTAGAGTTATCTACTAGCACTATTATAAGTAACATCTTACAACTTTTAAGATATATTAATTTCAGTTTCTAACCTTCCGTCTTTGATCACGAAAAGGATATAACTGAATAACTACACCATGGAATTATATGATAATTAAATATATAAAAACTGTTATATTTATGACTTTGGTAAAAGAAAATTTTAAATGTGCGAGATAAAAATACGGCACACTAATGCGCGCCGTATTTAATCAATAAGGATTAGAATACAAAATTAAGCTGACGATTTTCATCAAGCGTAAGTTTGCGATTTTGCGTCAACTCTTGATACTTAATTTTAACGTTATAGACGCCGGGATCTAGCATTATCGAGAGAGGCGTAGATCCATACGGTTTATTGTTGATATAAACCTGATCACCATGTTTATTACTACGCACAATCAAAGATGCTGACTGAGCTTCACACAGATCGGCTGATGCTTTTAATAATGAACAAGCCATCATTTTACGCGACACTATACTAGCGCGAATCTCAATCTCAGCCGAGACCGAGCCATCAAGGCTCATGCTAGCTCCAGTAAAATTATGATTCGTTTGTGTCGAATACCAATCTGAATTTAATCTTACTACACCTATTTTTTCAGCGAGTTCATTAGACAAAGCGGTTTGGTAATGCTCTCGCACCCCATTCTGGATTATAGAATCCAGCGGATAGTCATTTAAGCAGGCAGCAAGACTCTTAGTCGTTGAGCACTTAAAAGAAATGTTTTCACTGAAACTCAGATCACGGTCAAGAAAACGAGTAATTTCTTGTACACGCTGAATATCTTGCTCACGCTGCTGCGCAGCATAGAGTGTGCGCATTCTTTCCAAGTCACGATTGGCTTGAATTAATAGCAATTGATGTGCGGAGAGCTTCTCTTCAAGTTGAGTGACTTGTTTAGCGGCTTCTTTTTCGTTTTTAGACAAACCTTCATGCTGACTAAGTAGCTCATCTAAACGTTCGCGCGGTGAATCATTTAAAAGAACCTCATCCATTTCTAAGCGAATTGTTTTTTTACTGTCATCAATACGAATTTTCATGGCATCATATTTGTTACGCTCGATGCGCCATGCATTATCTAATTGTGACTTCTTGTCATTCAGCTCCCCAACACGACTAACTAGCTCTTCAATCCCCTCTCTATTGATCGAGCCTAGCCTAGCTGTTGATGTGTAATTTGGGGCAGATAATGTTTTATCGGCTGTTGAAGGCGCACTATTGACGACTTCTTGGGCGAAGGCATATCGAAAAGCAAGTATGCTCACAATAAAAAATACACTCGTTACCGCATAGGTCATTGGACGTCTCAGGATACCTAACAAGCTTTTTATGCGCATGTGGATCTCTATGCCTCCCCAATAATTTGTTTGAATTCCCATATTTGAGCTCGCCTATTCAATTATTGATGTGTGAATTTGACATGCTTAAAAGCACAAGTACTCAAGAGATATAATGCCATTTTATTTGTTGTTCATTTGCCGATAAAAATCTAGGTCTCTCTGTGCTTAGCACTAAGCAAAGGGCCGTCAATAGCTATATTCGCATTAGTAAACAAAGCATTATCATGCATGCCCTACTCGGCTATGGTGAACGCTACCCAATCTAGCTACAGATATAATCTAACTACGCCCAAGGTTTGCTACTTTGAGGACACTTCCCCCAAGGAGTGACAGGAAAAAGAAGAGGTGTTAAGTCTATTTATATCCGTTCTAGAATACAGAATGTTGCACCCTATAAATTAAATTATGCGGATACCTTATGTACCGGAGAATACAGCTGTAATAGGGCAGGAAACACTTTATTCATCAGAAACGAAAAAACCGCCTATAAGGCGGTTCTCTCTATAATTTGGTAGCGGTGGGCGGACTTGAACCGCCACGCCCGAAGGCAACGGATTTTGAATCCGTCGTGTATACCAATTTCACCACACCGCCAAATTTTACTTCTTATCTTTTGTTTCCAAGTTAAGTAAGTTACTTCTCCTTGGGAACGAGTGGAATTATACGTATCCACAGCCGCACCGCAAGTAGATTATTAACTTTATGACGTCAACTGCGCATAAATCACTCAACTGCCCATTATTTAACCGTAATGCGTACAAAAATAACCATGCGGCTTAGGGTTTGCTAGAATGATGCACCTTAACGATTAGTAACATGGCGGTAATCTAGTAGTGGTTTCTTATTCTGATTATGTAGGTTTAGAGCGAGCAGGGTTGATGCGTCGTTTCGCGGCTTGGTTGTATGACCTGCTGGTGGTGGTGTCATTACTGATGGTAGCTGGCTTTATCTACTTTGGTTTAACGGCATTGGCCTTAGAGCTGGGTTGGATAAGTCTAGGCGGTCATCAAGATATGGCCGCTATGTTAGGCGCCAGTCACTGGTATCAACTGTGCTTGCTAGCTGTAGCCTTATTTTTTTATTGTTGGTTTTGGCGTACCAGTGGCCAAACCATCGGCATGCGCGCCTGGCGGTTGCGCGTACAAAATATCGATGGCAGTCGCTTACGCTGGGCGCAATGCGTGATACGCGCCGCCTGCGCCTTACTTGGCTTAGGTAATATATGGTTGCTGTTTAACCCAAGCACTAAGTTAGCGCTACAAGATAAGATTGCCCATTGTGAAATGATAGTCATGAGCAAACAGCTCAATAAACGATTATTAGACAAGAAAGCAGATGAAAAGTGAGCAATAGGATGACCTATTTAGCACCTCACTTTCCCCTTCACACCTCACCGTCTAACTTAAGTTCTACGATTGAGCAGCACCAGCGCAATACCAATAAACAATATACTGGGGCCCAGCGCCCCTATAATTGGAGGCACTTGATACACCAAACTAATGGGGCCAAACACTTGATTCGAAACATAAAAACCAAAGCCAAATAGAATCCCAAATAACAAGCGCGCGCCCATACTCACGCTACGCAAGGCACCAAACACAAACGAAGACGCTAACAGTACCATGGCAATCACCATGATGGGCTGCAGCGCTTTACGCCAAAACTCCAAAGCATAGTTACCTGCGTCTTGACCGTTATCGGTTAAATAACCTTGATACTCCCACAAGCCGCGCATGGACAACTCATCCGGATCTATGGCAACCACACCCAGCTTCTCCGGCGTTAGGCTAGTTTGCCAATCACGGGAGTCTTGCTGCTGGGTTTCGATAGAAACACCGGCATTAAATAAGGTGTCGGTAACATTAGTTAAACGCCAATGATCCTCTTGGTAAATAGCACTTTCGGCCTGAGTGATGCGAGCAAGGCGAGTATTATCATCAAAATAATAGAGTGTAACATCACCTAAAGTGCCGTCACGCTTGGCTTGGCCGATATTAATATACGCATCATTATCTTTAGCCCACACCCCATAGATAGATTGCACCACTTGGCCGCCAGACTTGGCTTGACTACGCAGATCATCGGAAGCCAGCTTAGTAGCCGGCGCCACATATTCCCCCACCAACATAACCAGCAACATTAAAGGCAAGGTGGTTTTCAGCGCGCTCACCACAATGTTGAACCGCGAACGCCCTGCAGCTTGCATCACCACCAGCTCACTGCTGCTGGCCATTTGTCCTAAACCAATTAACCCACCTAATAAGGCTGCAATCGGGAAGAACAACACCACTTCTTGTGGAATAGACAGCAACACATAATAAAACGCCGACAGCAGAGTATAAGTTCCCTCACCCACGCTTCTAAGTTGCTCCACGTAGCGGATAACAGCCGACAGGCCAACCAAGGTCAGTTCGCACAGCAAGATGGCCATTAACACGGTACGGCCAATATAACGGTCAAAAATAGTGAACATTAGGCAGCCTTGTTACGTTTAAATTTTTCGCGAGTCTGACTCCACCATGCCGTTTCTCGTAAATTAAGCGGCACAGCCACCAACAATAAGAAGGCAATAGGTACGGTATACAGTCCCGGATAAAGGGGCAGGCTGCCGGACTCGACCGCAGAACGCGAGGCACTGAGTAATAGAAAATATGCCAAATACAGCAGAATAGCCGGTAATAATTTTGCGTAGCGCCCCTGCCGCGGATTAATTACCGCCAGCGGTACCACCACTAACACCAACACCAACATAGATAGCGGCAAAGCCACCCGCCATTGTAATTCAGCTCTATCCAACAACTCGGCTGAATGGCTCAAGGTGCGCGTTTCGACAGCCGCCTCTCTGCGCTCCACTTCACCGAGTTCGCTGGGGCGAATAAAAGCACTGTATTCCTCAAATTCGGCTATATCAAAAGCCCGTAAACCAGGCACACCACTATAACGACGGCCCTCATCTAGCGTTAACCATTGCCCGCCATCGCGCTCGTGAAGGTAGCCGCTCTCTGCCACCACTATACTGGGCGCTTGCTGAGTTTTACCCTGTTGCACCAAGAATACGCGATTGAGATTGCTACTGTCACCGTCACTATTGAGTCGCTCTATGTAAGCGACGACGCGTCCGCCATCTAGGCTCATAAAACGCGCCTGACGTAAGAGTGCAAGTCCTGGATCTGCCTTGACCTCTTCTCTAATCTGGTAAATTTGGGCTTTTGACCAAGGCGTCAGCCATAAAGAGTTAGCCAAGGCGACGACGGTCCACAACAGGGCTAATACCAAAGTTACACCCATTATTTTGCTAGGGCCTATGCCCACGGCGCGCATCACCGTCATCTCGCTATCCGCATAAAGTTTGCCATGCGCAAACAATATGCCTAAAAAGAGACTGATGGGTAACATCAAGGTGCCCATATCCGGCATATTAAGCAGCAACAGCTTACCTACTAAGCCTACGGGTATGGTGCCGCTGGCGGCACCGGCTAATACTTCAATGAAGTTCTGGCTGACAAAAATCAGCAACAGCACGAATAACACAGCAAGCTGTGTTTTGAAGGTTTCCCAAAACAAATAACGAAATGCAATCACCGTAAATCCCAGTGTTAACTTGTCTTTTCAATGGAAACGCTTAAGAATAAGCGTAAAATCACGATTTTCGCACCTTTAGTGCGCGAAAACCTGCATATTTTTGCGACGATCATCATTATCCTTGATCTAACGCTCATTGTCTTCAAGCGGTAGGAGAATCCATGGAGTTCAGTGTTAAAAGTGGTAGCCCCGAGAAACAGCGTAGTGCCTGTATCGTGGTCGGCGTGTTTGAACCCCGTCGTCTGTCTCCGGTCGCCGAACAGCTGGATAAAATCAGCGACGGTTACTTGAGTGCCCTGCTGCGCCGTGGCGATTTGGAAGGCAAAGCCGGCCAAATGTTATTGCTGCATCAAGTCCCTGGCGTGCTCAGCGAGCGTGTATTGCTAGTCGGCTGTGGCAAAGAGCGAGAGCTTGATGAACGTCAGTATAAACAAATTATTCGCAATACTATTAATACGCTCAACGACACCGGCTCAATGGAAGCAGTGTGCTTTTTAACTGAGCTGCACGTCAAGGGCCGTGATACCTACTGGAAAGTCCGCCAAGCGGTCGAAACCACCAAGGCCAGTCTGTATAGCTTCGATCAGTTTAAGACCAATAAGGCCGAGCCGCGTCGTCCGCTGCGCAAAATGGTGTTTAATGTACCAACGCGGCGCGAGCTAACTATAGGCGAACGCGCCGTGACCCATGGCTTAGCGGTGGCCCGAGGCGTAAGAGTGTGTCGCGATGTGGCGAATATGCCACCCAACGTCTGTAACCCTGCCTATCTTGCTTCTCAGGCTCGTCAGCTAGCGGATGCTTGGGATAATATTAGCACTCGGGTGATTGGCGAAGAAGAAATGGCAGAGCTCGGCATGAACTCCTATCTGGCCGTGGCCAGAGGTTCACGCAATGAAGCCATGATGGCGGTGATTGAATATAAAGGTCATCCCGACGCCGATGCCCGCCCTATCGTCTTGGTAGGTAAAGGCCTGACTTTTGATGCGGGTGGTATTTCACTCAAGCCTGGCGAAGGCATGGATGAAATGAAATACGACATGGGCGGTGCCGCAGCCGTGCTCGGCACCATGCGAGCACTGGCTGAGCTACAACTGCCGATCAACGTGGTCGCGATATTAGCTGGCTGTGAAAACATGCCCGACGGCAATGCTTATCGCCCGGGCGACATTCTGACCAGCATGTCTGGTCAAACTATAGAAGTATTAAACACCGATGCCGAAGGCCGTTTGGTCTTGTGCGACGCTCTGACCTTTGTTGAACGCTACGATCCTGAAGTAGTGGTAGACGTGGCAACCCTAACCGGTGCCAGTATTATTGCGCTGGGTCACCATACTTCCGCCTTGATGGCTAACCATAATCCGTTGGCCCACGAGCTACTGAATGCCTCCGAGCAAGCCGGCGATCGTGCTTGGCGCATGCCTATGGGTGATGAATATAACGAGCAACTGGAAAGCCCATTTGCCGATATGGCCAACATTGGCGGTCGCCCTGCCGGTGCCATTACAGCAGCTTGTTTCTTAGCACGCTTCACTAAAAAGTACCAATGGGCACACTTAGATGTGGCAGGTACGGCTTGGATAAGTGGCAAGAATAAAGGTGCTACCGGTCGCCCCGTGCCTTTGTTAACCCAGTTTTTGCTAAACCGGGCCGGCGTTAATAATCTCGAAGAGTGAGCATGAACCAAGGCTGTTTTTATTTGCTGCCCGAAGGCGCTTCTCCCGAGGCGATAGTCGTTTGTGTGTGCCAACTCACCACACACTTCTACCGCCAAGGGCTGGGCGTGTATATTCACGCTCAAGATCAGCTTCAAGCTGAATTGCTTGACGAAGCGCTCTGGCAACAGCCCAGTGATGGCTTTATCGCCCATAACTTGCAAGGCGAAGGCCCTCCGCAAGGCGCACAAGTCGTCATCGGCTGGCAGCCGCCCAAAAATGGCCGTGCGGTATTAATTAATCTGGCGCCCAAGGCGCCAGATTTTGCCCGCCGCTTTAGCCAACTCGTGGATTTTGTGCCCTCGGATGATGCCGGCAAACAACAAGCTCGCGAACGTTTTAAAGTTTATCGTCAGGCAGGTTTTACGCTAACCACAGCCCCCGTCCCTTCTCAAACTCAAGACGAATAACATCATGGAAAAAACATTTAATCCCACGGCGATCGAACAAGCCATGTATCAGCAGTGGGAAAGTAAAGGCTATTTCAAGCCTCATGGCGACACCAGCAAACCCGCCTATAGCATTATGATACCGCCACCTAACGTGACCGGTAGTTTGCACATGGGCCACGCCTTTCAAGACACCATAATGGACACCCTAATCCGCTATCAGCGCATGCAGGGTAAAAATACCTTATGGCAAGTAGGCACCGACCACGCCGGTATCGCCACGCAAATGGTGGTTGAGCGCAAGATTGCCGCTGAAGAAGACAAGACTCGCCACGATTACGGTCGTGAAGCCTTTATCGAGAAAATTTGGGACTGGAAAAAAGAATCTGGCGGCACCATCACCCAGCAATTGCGTCGCTTAGGCACCTCTGTGGATTGGGAGC
The DNA here is from genome assembly GCA_018883865.1 of Candidatus Oceanisphaera merdipullorum. Lineage (GTDB taxonomy): Bacteria > Pseudomonadota > Gammaproteobacteria > Enterobacterales > Aeromonadaceae > Oceanimonas > Oceanimonas merdipullorum. The sequence goes on along the minus strand of JAHLFI010000139.1, from coordinate 2,173 downwards.
GCGAGCGCTTCACCATGGATGACGGTTTGTCTAACGCGGTCAAAGAAGTGTTCGTGCAGTTGTATGAAGAAGACCTGATTTATCGCGGTAAGCGCCTCGTTAACTGGGATCCGAAACTCAATACCGCCATCTCAGATCTCGAAGTCGAAAACCGCGAAATGAAAGGCCACATGTGGCATTTTCGCTACCCATTAGCCGATGGTGCGACTACGGCAAACGGTAAAGACTACTTGGTAGTCGCGACCACTCGCCCAGAAACCATGCTCGGCGATACCGCAGTGGCGGTGAACCCGAAAGATCCGCGCTATCAGAGCCTGATTGGTAAGTTTATCGACTTGCCGCTGGTCGGCCGCCGCATTCCCATTGTGGGCGACGATCATGCCGACATGGAAAAAGGCACGGGTTGCGTAAAAATAACGCCCGCTCACGACTTTAATGATGCGGAAGTAGGCAAGCGCCACCAGCTGCCACTGATCAACATCCTGACCTTGGATGCGCATATTCGCGACTTGGCCGAGGTGTTCACCACCAAAGGCGAAGTGAGCGCTGTATATTCAGACGCCCTGCCCACCGAGTTTCACGGTCTTGAGCGCTACGCGGCGCGTAAAGCGATTGTGAGCGCGCTCGACGAGTTAGGCTTGCTGGATAGCGTAAAAGATCACGACTTAACCGTGCCTTACGGCGATCGCGGTGGCGTACCAATTGAGCCTATGCTAACCGACCAATGGTACGTGCGCGCCGCACCGCTGGCCGAAGTGGCCACCAAAGCCGTAGAAGACGGCGAAATCGAGTTTGTGCCTAAGCAGTACGAGAATATGTATTTTTCGTGGATGCGTGACGTACAAGATTGGTGTATTTCTCGCCAACTATGGTGGGGCCATCGCATTCCCGCCTGGTATGACGCAGATGGCACAGTGTATGTCGGCCGCGACGAAGCCGAAGTACGCGCTAACTATAAGCTGGGTAGCGAGGTCGCACTGAACCAAGACGAAGACGTACTCGATACTTGGTTTAGCTCGGCACTGTGGACTTTCTCGACGCAAGGCTGGCCGGAAAAGACCCCAGATTTGGCGACTTTCCATCCGAGCAGCGTGCTAGTCACCGGCTTCGATATTATTTTCTTCTGGGTGGCGCGCATGATCATGATGACCATGCACTTCATTAAAGATGAAAATGGCAAGCCGCAGGTACCCTTTAAAACCGTTTACGTCACAGGCCTGATCCGTGACGAAAACGGCGATAAAATGTCAAAATCTAAGGGTAACGTACTGGATCCCTTGGACATGATTGATGGTATAGACCTTGAGTCTTTGGTGACCAAGCGCACTGGCAACATGATGCAGCCTAAACTTGCCGCCAAGATTGAAAAAGACACCCGCACCACCTTCGCGGACGGTATCGAAGCTCACGGCACCGATGCGCTACGCTTTACACTCGCCGCCATGGCCTCCACCGGCCGTGACATTAACTGGGACATGCGCCGCTTAGATGGCTACCGTAGCTTCTGTAATAAGCTGTGGAACGCCTCACGCTACGTGTTGATGAGCACCGAAGAGCAAGATTGCGGACTGAATGGCGGCGAGCTCAGCTATTCATTGGCGGACCGTTGGATCCAAGCGCAATTGCAAGTGACCATCAAGGATGTGCGCGAAGCGCTCGACGGCTACCGTTTCGACCGCGCCGCCAATGCGCTATATGAATTCATTTGGAATCAATTCTGCGACTGGTACTTAGAGCTGACCAAGCCAGTACTGTGGCACGGTTCCGAGTCTGAGCAGCGCGCCACCCGCAAGACCTTAATTGAAGTGCTGGAAACGCTCCTGCGCTTGGCACACCCGATCATGCCCTACATTACCGAAGAGATTTGGCAGCGTGTGGCACCGTTGGCCAACCGCGCAGGAGACAGCATTATGCTGGCCGCCTACCCAGAAGCGGATGCCAGTCTAGAAGATGCTGCTGCCATGGCGGATCTCGAATGGGTGAAGCGCTTTATCACCTCGATTCGTAACCTGCGCACCGAAATGAACATAGCGCCAAGCAAAGCCTTGTCAGTGCTGATACGCCCAGCCGGTGATGACGCGCGCCGAGCAAGCGATAACGAAGCCTTCTTGAAGGCCATGGCCAAGCTGGATGCCATTACGCATTTAAGCAGCGACCAAGAAGCGCCGACCTC
>JAHLFI010000138.1 GCA_018883865.1 Candidatus Oceanisphaera merdipullorum | reverse complement strand
AGCTAAGTGTTCACGGCCTAAAGGCGTGCAACAAGTTTCTATCCTTGTTCCTATTACAGTTCCTATTGGCGCTGTTTTTTTCTACACTCTTTATTATATGCTTTCTTACACTTTTCTTATCTACGTAGGCCATGGCGAATGTTGCCCTTGAGCCCGCCGGTACAGCGTCAGCACAAAGGACATAATCAACGTGATAAAACGACTTAAACCCTATCTTGGAGTTGGCTTAGCGGCTTGGGTTGCCAGTACCTGTGTGTTGGCTCAAGGCGATTTTTATATCGAGCTGCGCGGGCCTGAGTCTACCGATGGGGTGCAAACCCGTGAGCCAGACAGACCCACCCTTGCGCCTCGACCCGTACAACAAAATCCTGCTCAGCAAACACGGCCTATTCAACAAATAGGCACCGGCAATACGCCGGCCCCGCAAGCCCTAGCCACGGGGCGCTATGGGCCAGTGCGCAGCACGGACACCTTGTGGACGATTGCCGAAAAGTACACCCGCGCCCCCGTCACAGTGCAGCAAACCATGGTGGCCTTGTATTACCTTAATCCGCGCGCCTTCGTGCGGGGCAACATTAATAATCTGCAAAGGGGAGCTCAGCTGCGCCTGCCGACGGCCAGCCAAGCACGCCAGCGTTCGGCGGGCGAAGCGCAAGCTGAATTTAGCCGCTTAACGCGTCAAGGTAATCGCCGCGCGACGCAAGGTGCTGCTCCCGTGGTGAGTCGACCTGTCGTTGCGACAGCCCCCGTGACTCAACCCGCACCACAGCCAGCTATATCTACCAATACAGCGACCGCGCCGGCGGCTGCTAGCCCGCCAGGGGCTCAGCCCGCTGTGGCTGCCAATGGCTTAACTGCACCTAAGGCCGCTCCTGGGGCTGTCGAACCAGCATCCGGTACGCCGGCGGCCGCGGAAGAGATGGCACTGACTCGTTTACAGCTGCAGTTAATGGATGAGCTGCGTGAGCAGGTGTCCATGTCTAATGAGCAACTGGCCAGCTTAGCCGATAACAATCATCTTTTGCGCCAACACTTGGCGCAGCTGAGCGCCGAAGTGGCCGAACTCAGAACGAGCAGATACGAGACAGAGCCTGCGCTAACCGCAGACGTTGCACCCGAACAAAAGGGCTGGCTAGAAGACTTATTGAACAATCCGGTCAACCTAGCGTTGCTCTTGATCTTACCGGCCTTATTGTTGTTGGCCTTATTCACGCTGTGGTGGCGCAATCGAGTGCGCCGCGACTTGGCCGCGCAAGAGCAAGCGTTAACCGAAACCAGCATGATGGAAGATGAACGAGATGAGTTTGACGACTTCTTTAGCCCTTCCGCCCATGACGAGCTGGAGCAGGATCCCTTTGCCAATGATGAGGCTCTGGTTGAGCCCATGGCCGCACAAGACATAGATGAAGATGCTTTTGCCCGATTCTTACAAGAGCAGCAACAACTAGAAGAAGCCGAAGCTGAGCGACAAATGGACGCCGTGACAACTGAACCAGAACTCACTGTGGCCCCCGAAGTTGAAGCACAAGTTGAACCTGAGCCTGTGCTCGAAATTACCCCTGAGCCAGAACCGACTCCAGAGCCAGAATTAACACCTGAAATAGATGAAGATCCGTTATTTGAAGACAACTTTGGCGAAGATGTCTTACCAGAAGATGAACTGTTTGAAGACAAGTTGTTTGAAGATCAACTGTTCGAAGATGAAATGTTTGAAGATGAGACAGGCCTAACGACTGACTCTCTTAGTAACGATGAGCTGGATGACTTATTTAATGCGCCGCTCAGCGTCGAAGATCCACAGCTATCGGCGGATGAAGCTGCGCTGTCCATGGAAGAGGCTGTTGCAGAACCACAAGTGGAAGAACTGGCGGAGGAAGAGACGACTTTAGAAGAAGCCTTAGTTGACGGGCCGCCGACAGAAAAGCCAGTCGCAGATACGGCGCAGGCCACCGACCCTCTGGCTAACATGCCACTTACGGCAGACTTGTCTGATGCTGCGCCAAGCCAACAGGATGCGCCTCCAGCCCGTTTGATGGATGATTGGCCTGAGCCGTTAGTCGAGTCAATGGCAGCAATTGAAGCCGATTCAGAACAAGCGTCCGAACGTGACTCTGAGCTTCAGTCTGATCTTCATTCTGAGCGTCAGCCTGAACCTTATGTCTCAGTCGACGAGCTAATGGCCGATGCGGAGCGCGGTGAAGGCCCAGAGCCGGATCGCGAGCGTAAGCTAGATCTGGAGCTGGACGACTATGCCAACGTGATTGGCCAAGGGCAGGGCATAGACATAGACATTGATGAAGGTGGCATGAGCGGCCAGCTCGACTTGGCCCGTGCCTATATCGAGATTGATGACCTCGACAGCGCCCGTGAACTGCTCAATGAAGCGTTGGAGCGTGGTAACGCCGAGCAACAGCGCGATGCCAAGAAGCTGCTGGCGCGACTCGACAAACGCGGTTGAAACTAAGCGGCCCCATTTTTGGGCCGCTTATTCAATTTAGTGGATTAAAGAGTATAATTGCCCCTTTTAACCCCTTGGAAGTGATTTATGCGCATTGCCCTTGGCATCGAGTATGACGGCAGCCAATATTGTGGCTGGCAACGGCAACGAGAAGTTAACAGTGTGCAAGCTGAGGTAGAACAAGCCTTATCTAAAATTGCCAACCATCCGATATTGGTACAATGCGCGGGCCGCACCGACACGGGCGTGCACGGCCTCGGTCAAGTGGTGCATTTCGATACGCATGCAGATCGCCAAATGAGCGCCTGGACACTGGGCATGAATGCCACTTTACCCAAAGACATAGCCGTGCGTTGGGCCAAGCCCATGAGTGATGATTTTCATGCGCGCTTTAGCGCCACCGCACGCCGCTATCGTTATATTATTTATAACCACAATATGCGCCCCGCCATCTTACACAGTGGCGTCAGCCATTATGTGGGAGAATTGGATGCAGATAAAATGCACGCCGCCGGTCAATGTTTAGTCGGTGAGCATGATTTTACCTCGTTTCGGGCGTTGCAATGTCAATCGCACAGCCCAACGCGGACCATTTTGCATTTAAACGTACAGCGCTATGGGCATTACGTGGTGTTAGACATTAAGGCCAATGCCTTTGTGCACCACATGGTGCGCAACATTGCTGGCACCCTAATTAAGGTAGGCTTAGGCGAAGCACCGCAGGCTTGGGTTGCCGACGTGTTGGCGGTGCGCGATCGGCGCCTAGCCGGACACACAGCCAAGGCGGGCGGCTTATATATGGTGGCCGTGGATTATCCCGATGCCTTTGATCTGCCAAAGCCTGCAGCGGGCCCATTATGGTTGCCCGAAGCCTTACGCTAAGCTCGGTCACACTCTCGTACTCAACAGTGTGTTTGTTTAACCACAGAGTTAAGAGCGCGAAATAAAGCATTAAGTAACAAGTAATTAACAGATAATTAAATAAACAGTAAAACAAACGGTTAATCAAAAATCCTATGCGAGCCGCCTAGCGGCTTGAACTGATTTTTTTATCCACCTTTTTATCAACCTAGCGGCTGATATATGGTTTAATGCCCGCCATTAGATGGCGGTGTGTTGGTGGCGAGTGAAAATATCGACCAACAGTAAGCCACAGCCTATAGATTAATGATGCAATAACGCTAAGGATTTCCATGAGCTGGCTAGACAAAATTCTTCCTAAGAATAAAAACATCGGTGTGCGTCGTCAGAACATCCCTGAAGGGGTGTGGAGCAAGTGCAGCAGCTGTGAGCAGGTTTTATACCGTGCCGAGCTGGATCGTCATTTAGAGGTCTGTCCTAAGTGTGATCATCACATGCGCATTGGTGCACGTTTGCGCTTGGATAAATTTTTGGATGCCGACCACCGTGTAGAGCTGGGCGCCCAGTTAGAGCCGCAAGACGTCTTAAAGTTTAAAGACTCAAAGCGCTACAAAGACCGTATAAGTGCTGCGCAAAAAGCCAGTAATGAAAAAGACGCTTTGGTCGCCATGACCGGCACCTTGAAAGGCATTCCGGTGGCGGTGTGTGCGTTTGAGTTCTCCTTTATGGGTGGCTCTATGGCATCGGTCGTGGGTGCGCGCTTTATTGCCGCCGTTAATGCGTGTATCGCAGAGCGCCGTGCCTTGGTGTGCTTCTCTGCATCTGGCGGCGCGCGCATGCAAGAAGCCTTGTTCTCTTTGATGCAAATGGCCAAAACCAGTGCCGCGCTAAATCGCTTGTCTGAAGCGGGTTTGCCGTATATCTCGGTATTGACCGACCCGACTATGGGTGGCGTGTCTGCCAGTTTGGCCATGTTAGGTGACATTAACGTCGGTGAGCCGAAAGCCTTAATTGGTTTTGCTGGCCCGCGCGTGATTGAACAAACCGTACGTGAAAAATTACCTGAAGGTTTTCAGCGTAGCGAATTTTTGCTTGAGCACGGCGCCATCGACATGATTATCGATCGCCGCGAAATGCGCGATAAACTGGCCAGCGTTATCGGCAAGTTGATGAATCTTGAGCCTACCAACGGTGTGCCTGTGGATCACGAGCAGGTTAGCGCCTAATGAGCCGTATAATCGATGCCCAGTCGCGTGATTTAGCGGCTTGGTTGCCGATTTTAGAAGGGCTCAATATGGCACATATTGAGCTCGGCTTAACGCGCATGACGGTATTGGCTGAGCGCTTAGGGCTGCTCAGCTTACCCAGCTATGTGATAACCGTAGGCGGCACCAATGGCAAAGGCACCACCTGTGCCTTATTGGAATCTATGCTGCGTGCAGGCGGCTTGAGCGTTGGTGTGTATTCCTCGCCGCACTTAGTCGATTATCGCGAGCGGGTACGCATTAACGGTGTAAGCCCTGCGGCGGCGGACTTTTGTGCCGCCTTTGCAGCCGTAGAAGCGGCCCGCTTTGAAACTAATAGCGCGGATGGCCAAGGCTCGGAAACCGCCCTCACTTATTTTGAGTTTACGACTCTGGCGGCACTGTGGTTATTTCGCGCCGCCGCACCTGAGGTAGTATTACTCGAAGTGGGCTTGGGTGGGCGGTTAGATGCCACCAATGTGGTGGCCTCGGATCAAACCGTCGTAACCAGTATCTCTTTGGATCACACCGACTGGCTTGGCGATACCCGTGACAGTGTCGGTTTTGAAAAAGCCGGTATTTTTAGAAGCGCTAAGCCGGCTGTGTGCGGCGATGCCAATCCTCCGGCGTCTTTGCTGGCCCATGCGGCTAACATAAAGACACCTTTGTATTGCACCGGACGCGACTATGTTTGGTCAGTGGCAGGCGATAGCTGGTCTTTTCAGGGCTTAGGCTTGGCGTTGGATGGCTTACCGACACCTGCATTGCCGGTAATGAATGCCGCCACCGCTGTGGCGGCGTTGGCATTATCGCCCTTTATGTTGAGCGAACAGGCTATACACACAGGTTTACGGCAGGCTCAGTTAACCGGCCGCTTGCAGCAACTTAGCTCGAAATTATGGGTGGACGTGGCCCATAATCCTGAGTCGGCGGAGTATTTGGCCAGCCAACTACATCGCATTCGGGGCAACGGCCGCCTATTGGGCGTGGTGGGCATGCTGAAAGACAAAGATATTGAGCACAGCTTGGCACCGTTAGCAGGGCAATTGGATGCTTGGTATTTGGCCAGTTTAGGTGGGCCACGGGGCGCAAGTGCCTCAGAGTTAGCGCGCTGGCAAAGTGGAGCCTGTTTTGACTCTGTGGCCGAGGCGTTGGCGGCGGCAGAGGCGGATGCCGATGAGCAAGATGTGATTATTGCCTTTGGTTCTTTCTTTACCGTTGCCGATGTCTTAGCAAGTCAAATCGCGCAAGCAACTAGCTAACAAGTCAATTGTTGGCAAACAAATCATACATTTTGCCCTTAGGGCGTGAAGGAGCGGGCCTTGGCCACACAGTTTCAGCAGCGATTAATCGGTACCGTGATCATAGTGGCCATAGGCGTGATTTTTTTACCCGACTTGTTGAGCGGTAAAAAACAGCTAGAGCCTGATGAAGCCGTCACTATCCCGCTGCGTCCGCCGCTTGACTCGGCTCAGCAAGCTATTATGCCACCGCCTCGCCCTGGCACAGAAGCGGCTGGTCGCGCGGCGGAAGCAGCCCAGCAAGTGGCCGCCGCTGCCGAGCAATTAGCCGCCCAGCAAGCGGCCAAGCAAGAAGCTGTGTTGGCTAGCCAGCCGGCTGCCGAAGTGTGGACCATAGAACAAGCACAAGAAGCACTACCGGTCGCACCTAAACCGGCACCGCAGCCGCAAGCTGTGGCTGCACAACCGGCAATACAGCAACCTGTGGTGCAGCAACCAGTAGTGCAGCAAATTGCACCGCAACCTGTGCCTCAGCCCGTGGTTAAACAAGCGGCACCGCAGCCAGCTCCTCAGCCAGTGCAACAGCAAGTTGCTAAACCTGTGCCACAAGCTGCACCGCAACCGGTTGCCCAACCACGACTGGTCGCCGGGCAAATACAGCAAATTGAGCCAAGACAACTAACGCCACAACAAGCTCAGCAAGGGGCGTCTCAGCCTGTGAGCCAACCTCAGCGTCAGCCTCAGCCAATAAGCCAAGCGCCGGCTAGCCAAGGTGGCAGCTTTGTGGTGCAACTGGGTGCGTTTCGTAACGCAGCCAACGTCAATGCGCTGGTGCAAAAGCTCAGAGCCGCAGGCTATAACGCCCAAACTACGCCTAGTCCTGCCCGTGAAGGCGAGCTTAACCGCGTTTGGGTGGGGCCTGATAGCAAAGACCGCCTCGATCAACAGCTGCCCGCATTACAGCGCCTAACCGGCCTAAGTGGGAGTGTCAGACCTAAGTAACAGGCTGTAAGTTTGAAGTGGTAAGTTAAAGAAAAATAAAAAAACCGAGTCTGTTTACAGGCTCGGGTTTTTTGTTATCAGCAGAAACATTAATTTAGAAAAACAGTACGAAGACGTGAATAACTCGGTTTCGATATTTTTTCTAGCTTCTAGCTTCTAGCTTAAGGCTGCAAAGCCGTCGGTATCTGCTGGGTGATGCAGTGAATATTACCGCCGCCCAGTAAAATTTCGCGCGCGGCTATGCCCACCACTTCCAGCTCTGGGAAGATAGTTTCCAATATTTGCTGGGCTTCACCGTCGGTGCTGGGGTCGAGCAGGGGGTAAATTAAGCGATTATTGGTGATCAAAAAGTTTACGTACGAGCCCGCCATACGCTCACCGGCGAGACGGGGTGCTGCGGCGTTTGCTTCTACACCCGCCGCTTCTTGCTCGGTAATATACAGGGGGCCGGGTTGGGGCATTTTCCAGATTTTAAGTGCTCGACCTTTGGCGTCTCTTGCTTCGCTCAGCACCTTAATCGCGGCTTGAGAGCGAGCATATTGCGGATCTGACTCATTTTCTGTCCAATGCAATATCACCTCGCCGGGGCGGGCGAAGCAGGCCATATTGTCTATGTGGCCGTCGGTTTCATCTAAGTACACCCCTTCTGGCAGCCAAATAAAATGACTTACGCCCAACTGCCGACTTAACTCTTGCTCTATCTCAGCTTGGCTAAGATGAGGGTTACGGTTTGGATTGAGCAAACACTCAGCCGTGGTCAGCAGCGTGCCTTCGCCGTCCACATGGATGGATCCACCTTCTAAAATCAGTGTGGAGTCACGTTTGGGTATGTTGAGTTCCCGTAACATAGCCTCAGCCACCCTTTGGTCTTGATCCCAAGCGTCATACAAACCGCCTTGCTCGCCGCCCCACGCATTAAACACCCAGCTTATTCCTGCACGTTCGCCTTGGTCGTTGACCACCACAGTGGGGCCCGTGTCCCGCGCCCAGGCATCGTCGCTTTCCATCGTCACTAGCGTTACGGTTGCGGGCATGATGGCTTGCGCCTTTATCATGTCTCGTTCAGGTACGGCCATATAGACGGGCGTGGCAACGGCGATGGCCTCTGCTAACGTAGCAAAGGTGGCCTGTGCGGGCCCTGCTTGCTCACGCCAGTTATCAGGACGATGTGGCCAAATCATCCACACCGCCTCTTGCGGTGCCCATTCACCGGGCATAAAAAAATCACTCATTAACGGCCACCTTCGCGTTTGCCATCTGAGGTCAGTAGTGTGTGATACATGGCGGGGCGGCGATCACGGAATAATCCCCAACTGGCGCGGGTGTTGGCGATTTTCTCTAAATCAAAGCGATGCACTAATACGCCTTCAGAGGTTTTATCCGCTTGTTGCACCAATTCGCCTAGCTCATCGGTAATAAAGGATGAGCCATAAAAAGTGGTTTCCAGGCCGTCGATAAACTTGCTGTGCTCGGTACCAATGCGGTTAGAGGCAATCACAGGCACTAAGTTGGCGGCGGCGTGGCCTTGCTGAGTGCGGGTCCAGTGCGGTTGACTGTCGATACTGGCATCTTGCGGCTCTGTGCCAATGGCGGTGGGGAAAAAGATTAATTCAGCTCCGAGTAACGCTAGGCTACGCGCAGTTTCGGGGAACCACTGATCCCAGCAAATGGCCACGCCAATTTTGGCGTAACGGGTTTGCCAAACTTTAAAGCCGGTGTCGCCGGGGGTGAAAAATTGTTTTTCTTGATAGCCAGGACCATTGGGAATGTGGGTTTTACGATACAAGTCCAGCACGCTGCCATCGGCGTCTATCACCACCAATGAGTTATAAAAAGCGGTGCCGGCGCGCTCAAAGAAGCTTAAGGGCAATACCACCGCCAGCTCGTTGGCGAGTGCTTGAAAATGGCGGATCAGTGGACTGTTATCTACTTCTTGGGCTAGTGCAAAATGCTCGGGGCTTTGGTCGATACAAAAGTAGGGCGCGGCAAACAGCTCTTGAATAAGAATAATCTGCGCGCCTTTTGCGGCGGCCTCACGCACCAGTTTTTCGGACCGCTGGATATTCTCATCAAAGTTCCAACTACACGCCATCTGGGTGGCGGCAACACTGACTAAGGCCATGGTTAACTCCTTTGAATTAAATCTTTAAACTAAAGCTCTAAAACTTCAGTTCTAAAACATTAGTTCTAAAATAAGGGCGCGGGTCGTTAAGGCTCTTGAAGCGAGTTAGCAAACTAGTTATCAAGCGAGTCTTTGGCAGCGTGGGGTTAACCCCACGCTGCGCCTAACAGCCATCCATGACTTAACAACTCAAACGGTGAGCTCGCAGTGTGCCTTTCTCGGCTAACAGCCGCAAATAGATAGTGTAATTTTTTTGAGATCAACAGGATTTTCCACGCGCTATTGATGAAAAAAGCCGTCAATCCAAGGTGGATGACGGCTATTTTTTATGTCCTTGATTAGACCCGTGACGGTATAAGGTTCCCTAACGGCTTACCTTATAAAATCATGGCCGCAAACCAACCAAAGACAATTAAGGGAATGTTGTAGTGAATAAAGGTCGGTACTACTGAGTCCCAAATATGATCGTGTTGACCATCGGCGTTTAAGCCAGAAGTGGGGCCCAGCGTGGAATCTGACGCAGGTGATCCGGCATCGCCCAAAGCGCCCGCTGTGCCAATAATGGCTAATGCGGCCAAAGGTGAGAAGCCCAAGGCCAAGCACAGCGGCGCATAGATAGGCGCAATAATCGGAATGGTCGAAAACGACGAGCCAATGCCCATTGTGATCAATAAGCCCACGATCAGCATCATGAGTGCGGCTAAGGCCTTATTGTCACCCATAATGACTTCTACGGCTTGCACTAGGCTGCCAATGCCATCGGTTTCTTTAATGACGGCGGCAAACCCAGCTGCGGCAATCATGATAAAACCAATTAATGACATCATCTTCACCCCTTGGGTGAAGGCATCTTGGCTTTCTTTGTATTTCACTACGCCACCCAGCGTGAAAATCACAAAGCCGACCATGGCACCTAAGATGATGGAGTTGCTGTATAGCTGCAGACTAAGCGCAGATAAGATGGCAATCACGGCCACGACTAAGTGCGGCACATGAATTTTTATATGCTCAGGCTCCACCGCAACAATTTTGCTTTCATCGTATAAACGCGGCTTGCGGTAGGTGAAAAACACCGCCACTAACAGGCCTAAAAACATGCCAAATACGGGAATGCCCATGGCAACTGGCAACATAGACTTAGTTACTTCTACGCCGTTCTCGAGCATGTTAGCGAGCAAGACTGTGTGTAAGAAGATGCCGCCAAAACCGACCGGCAGCATCATATAGGTTGCGGTGAGACCAAAGGTCAGCACACAGGCTACGGCGCGGCGGTCTAGCTTTAGTTTGGCCATCACGTGTAACAAAGGCGGGATCAAAATCGGAATAAAGGCGATGTGTACTGGCACTAAGTTTTGCGATGAAATGGCCACCAGTAATATGCTCATTAACAGTAAGGCTTTGATCCACAGCATGCGTCCTGGGCTGGCATTTTGGCCGAGTGCTTTGATTATCTTAAATGCTAATAAATCGGTAATGCCGGAGCGAGAAATGGCCACGGCAAAAGCGCCGAGCATGGCATAACTTAAAGCAATGGTAGCGCCACCCCCTAGGCCACCGGCGAAAATATTCGCCGCTTCCGTAAGTGATAAGCCGCCAACCATGCCACCGACGATGGCACTCAGCGTAATGGCGATCACCACGTTGATGCGCAGTAAGCTGAGCACCAGCATTAAGGCAATGGCGATAACAACAGGATTCATTGTTTATCCTTAGAATTTTGTGATTTAAATAGGCTGGAAGCGCTTAGTTTGCGAATTTAGCGCTCGATGTCGAGCTTTATTAAGCATTTTGTTACCTCACAGGGCCCAAGCTGGCTTTACTGGGGTGATTGGCTGCTTATTTACCCTATAATTGCCGATATTTTGTGCAAACAGGCCAGTGTCGTGGCTTCTAAAGACAAACGGCCTTGGGTTTTACACTTGGCGCCCATATATTAACAAGTTGAACCAGATGATGTATGGCGATTTATCGCGATACATTTTTAAGTATGACCCTCAAGGAGATAGACATGAGCGTATTGGTAGGCCGTCAGGCCCCGGACTTTACCGCTGCAGCAGTACTGGGCAATGGCGAAATCGTTGAAAACTTCAATCTGAAAGAATTCACCAAAGGCAAAGCGGCGGTATTGTTTTTCTACCCGCTGGATTTCACCTTTGTCTGCCCTTCAGAGCTGATCGCATTTGACGATCGTTTCGAAGAGTTTCAAAAGCGTGGCGTTGAAGTGATCGGCGTGTCCATCGACTCTCAGTTCAGCCACAACGCATGGCGTAACACCAGCGTTGAAAACGGTGGTATTGGTCAGGTTAAATACCCATTGGTTGCCGACGTTAAGCACGAAATCTGTAAAGCCTATGATGTTGAGCACCCAGAAGCCGGTGTGGCGTTCCGTGGTTCTTTCTTAATCGACACTAACGGCCAAGTTCGCCATCAAGTGGTTAACGATCTGCCACTGGGCCGTAACATCGACGAAATGCTGCGCATGGTTGACGCGCTGCAGTTCCACGAAGAGCACGGCGAAGTGTGCCCAGCTCAGTGGGAAAAAGGCAAGCAAGGTATGGAAGCATCTACCGAAGGTGTTGCTAAGTACCTGACCCAGCACTCAGCTGATTTGAAGCGTTAATTTGCGCTTAATGAGCTAAATGGCTCATTATAAAAAATAAAAATGCCGGCAATTCATTGCCGGCATTTTTGTATTCGTTATTCGTAGCCCTGTAAATTTTCACGCTTGAACGTCAGGCCTAAGCTATGGCTGGCGCGCGAAGCAGGGTTAGCAATGACTGGGCATGCAGGCAAGCATCACGACCCAAATCCGTTAAATAACCGCCATCGCTCAAGGTGATCAAACCTTTATCAAACAAAGATTGCGCGGCTGCCACCACAGTGGGCTCTGCATCTTTATGTACTTTAATGCCCTGTAGAGTGGTGTCTAGGTCAAAATTCAGCAACAAATTAAGTTCGTGTAGTGATGAAGTCTCGTAGCGCATAGGGCATCCCTTAATAGAATAAAGATAACACCCCTACATTAGCCTGTTCCTGTGTGTACAGCTGCGCCTTGGCTCACATATAGCTCTTTATCATTTTCTTTAAGGTGTGACTTGCATCACAGGCTAGAGATGCTGATGATAGGATTTTTCTTTACTCCGACTAGGGAAGTTTACGTTCATGACCGCTATTCGCATTGAGAATGCCGAGTTTATTATTAGTGACCAGCATAGGTTGACCATTGCTCAGCTTGAAATACAGGCCGGCCAGTGTTGGAGCTTTGTCGGCGCCAATGGCAGCGGTAAAACCGCACTGGCTCGTGCGCTGGCCGGTGAGCTAAAACTGGCCAGTAATCAGGTAACCGCTCAGGTTGAAAATAGCTTCAACGCCATAGAGTGGGTTTCGTTTGAACAGTTACAAGCCTTAGCTGATCGCGAGCGCGAACAAGATGAAAGCGACTTCTTGGATTATCAAGACGCAGGGCGCACGGCGCGCCAAATTATGTTGGAGCAGGGCGGTGATGAAGCGCAGCTTATTGCGTTGGCGGCGCGTTTTGGCATTAGCGGGCTGTTAGATCGCAGCTTTCAAATTCTCTCTACGGGCGAAACCCGCAAGGTACTATTATGCCGAGCCTTATTACAACAGCCTGATTTATTGATCTTAGATGAGCCCTTCGACGGCTTAGACGTGGCAGCCCACCAGAGTTTAATGAGCCTGCTACAAGCCTTAGTGGCGAGCGGCCTAACCTTAATACTGATAGTTAACCGCCTAGAAGAGCTGCCAGACTTTAGTGATCAGTTAGGTCTACTCACCGAATGTGAGCTGAGCGTGACCGGCCCTAGGGCTGAGGTGGCGGCGTCGGCTGAGCTTGAACAATTGCGCCACTTGGCGAGCATGGAGGCGGCACAGCACGCCTTGCCGGCTGCCGATCCCGATGCGCAATATCGCGTGCTTGATGCCCACACGCCGCGCATCATAATGCGCAATATGCAGGTAAGTTACGGCGATAAACAGGTGCTGGCAGGCCTGAATTGGCAAGTGGATCCCGGCCAACACTGGCAGGTAATGGGCCCAAACGGTGCCGGAAAATCCACTTTGCTCAGCTTAGTGACCGGCGATCACCCTCAAGGTTACAGCAACGATTTAACGCTCTTTGGGCGTCGCCGTGGCAGTGGCGAAAGCATCTGGGACATCAAGCAGCACATCGGCTACGTGAGCACCACCATGCAGCAAGATTACCGCGTGACCTCCACGCCCAAGGCCGTGATCTTATCGGGGTTTTTTGACTCTATTGGTGTGTATCAGCAGCCAGGTAGCACTCAGCTCGCCTTGGCCGAACAGTGGTTGAACTTGCTGGGGATGGGGCATTTGGCTAATGAGCCGTTTCGCCATCTTTCGTACGGCCAACAGCGCTTGTTATTGATTGCGCGCGCCATGGTGAAGCACCCGCCGCTGTTAATTTTGGATGAGCCGCTGCAAGGGTTAGATAGCTTTAACCGTCACTGGGTGAAGCGTTGGATTGATCTCTTGGTGGCAGAGGGCGGCACTCAGCTGCTGTTTGTGTCGCATCATCAGCAAGATGCCCCCAGCTGTATTAGCCATAGGTTAAGTTTTGTACCTAATGGCGATGAGTTTCAATTTTTGATCACTGAGGCATAAAAAGAGTCAGGAAAAGTGGCGTGCGCCTTAGGCACCAAAAGGCGGCGCCGTTTTTTTTGGCTCATTAAGTTGGCATGTTTTTCGAGTCCGTGGGTAAACCCGTGACTGGCTGAGCGAGTTCACCGCGGTTACGGCCATTATTTTTTGCCAGACTCAAGCAAAAAGCCGCAACGTTAAATGGATTTGCGGCTTTTTTATTTGGTTTGATTTAGCGCGACAGCGCCAGAGCAAGCTAGTGCTCAGCGTTATCTTGCGTGCGGCTCTGTTGTTCACTTGTGGGCTCAGCCTCGGCAGCGATAACTTCAGAACCCGGGGTGTCGCTTTCCATGGCCGCTAATGGCCAGCCGCCTAAGGCTTTCCAGCGGTTAACTATCAAACAAAATAGTTCGGTGGTTTTTTGCGTGTCATAAAGCGCGCTGTGCGCTTCTTTATTATCAAACTTGATGCCCGCCGTTTTACAGGCTTTGGCGAGCACGGTTTGCCCGAGTGCTAAGCCTGCTAGCGCCGCGGTATCGAAGGTGGCAAACGGATGAAAGGGATTACGCTTTAGGTCAGCCCGCTCGGCGGCGGCCATGACAAAACCATGATCGAAGGAGGCATTATGGGCCACCATAATGGCGCGTTGGCAGTTATTGGCTTTTAAGCCTTTGCGAATGCCTTTAAAGATCTCCTCCAGTGCTTCTCGCTCACTCACAGCACCGCGCAACGCGCTGTGTGGGTCTATGCCGGTAAAGGCGAGGGCGGCCGGCTCAAGATTAGCGCCTTCGAAAGGGGCGACATGAAAATGAAAGGTTTGATCCGGCACTAACCAGCCATTTTTATCCATCTTTAGGGTAATAGCGGCAATTTCAAGCAAGGCATCGGTTTTGGCATTAAAGCCGCCGGTCTCTACGTCTATTACTACAGGGTAGTAACCACGAAAGCGTTCGTTAAGCTGAGTAAAAGTTGCAGTTGCCGTCATTATTGTCCTAATTCACCTTAAAAACTGGGTTGCTATTATGCCAGAACCGGCAACCATAATCGCCTATCTCGCCTCCGATCCGTACTAAAACACCCAAAGTGGTTGTAAAGTGTGCAAACGATTCTTTATAACTAAAAAAAGATTGCACCTTAAGCGTCACTTGCCTACTATACGCCTCGCTGAACGGGCAATAGCTTGTTACGCACATTGATAAAATAAAAATTTGGTGAGGTGTCCGAGTGGCTTAAGGAGCTCGCCTGGAAAGCGTGTATACGGCAACGTATCGAGAGTTCGAATCTCTCTCTCACCGCCAAATTCTCGATTAAACCCTTGTTTGCTTACGCAGACGAGGGTTTTTTTGTATCTGAAATGGATCGTTTCAATACTCTGTGTGATTAGATTCACGTGCGCTGGCCAGAAAGCCGCGTAACAGTGTGACAAACTCACCTGCTTCTCGGTCGAGTGATGATTCATGGATTAATAAATCATATCCGTACAAGTCCCTAAGGTGCCCCATGCGGTGGCCAAGCATGGCGATGACGCCAACATATTGTTCGCCGTTCGCCGAGCGAAATTTGTTGTCCTCTATTAACCAATCCTGCAACTCATGGCGACTGATGGCCCCATAGCGCAGCGCCAGCGATAACAGCGGCCTTTGCTCAGTCAGTAAATGCACCGCTAAACGCGCCGTCATTAATGGCAAAAATTCGTCATAATCGCGAATTCTAAGGCCGACATAAGGTAAGTCGACCATTTCAAATCCGCGATTGAGTTTGGGCTGATCGATACGCATGATATTGCTCCAGCGCAAGCTCCAGCCCCCCACTTTATGGTGAAAATGCAAATTAGCGGCACTGAGGGTGAAGCTAAATTCCGGTTCGCGTAATTTAAGCACCCCTAAAAAGGCTGTGACCATAGCCGCTAAAAATAAAAACACTATCACCAGTTGAGCGCGGCCATCCAGCCAATAACCGACGGCCAGCAGCACAGGCATGAGCACCAGTCCGGCTGTGGTGAGTGCCAAACCATGTTGGCGAGACATGGGTTGTATGTGTTGGCTTTCGCGTGCTGGCTTAATCACATATTTCCTTTCAGCGAAGTGGTGGTTCTTATCATATACACAGATAGCAGCGATCATGCTCTGCTATTTCTTGCTGTGCATCATAAGTCCGCGTAAATAACGCGGGCCTTATGTGCTTGCGGGTGCGAAAGAGGGGATTAAGAGCCGATTTTGGATTCAGGCTCGCTGGGGATTTTGTCAGATAATTTGATCACCAGCAGATCACAGCCATCTATGTCGAGAAACCCGCTGGAGTGAGAAAACAGATGGCCGAAAAAGGGCCGCTCTTGTTGGCGGCCACAAATTAATAAGTCGGCTGCCTGAGCTTTCACGGCGTTTTGCACAGCTTGACGAATATCCCCATCGGAGAGTGAAATGCTGCTGGCGTTAAACGCCTCTTGTTTGAGCATTTGCAGGATTTCATAACCATTTTCAAGGCGTAGCTTAGTTTTAAGTTGGCGTAAATCCAGATTTAAGCTGCCGCTATACACGGATCCCAGCTCAGGCGATACGTGAATGATGTGCAGCTTCGCCTGATGGCACTCGGCTAACTCAACCGCCCGCTTAAGCAAGGGTTTTTCACGAGCGTTAAGCTCTAATGCCAACATAATATTGCGATACGGCATCTTGACCTCCTTGTGTCAGATGGCAGGCCCCCCCTTTGTAAATAAGGGGTTGGCCATCTAGTTATCGTCAGTGCTTAGAACCAATAGGTAGCTAATTGAGTCACTATTAGCCCTGTAACCATTAAATGCAAGAATAGGATGGCGCCCAGTACCATGGGTTTCCAACCTACAGATTTGAGTTCACTCAAGTGAGTACTTAAACCTAATGCGGCCATGGCCATGGTGAGCGCCCAGCTGTCGAGGTGCTTAATGCCCTCTATCAAGCTTACCGGTAAGGCGACCACCGAGTTAATGATCACCACCAAAATAAAGCCATAGGCAAACCAAGGTTGAGGCACACGTACCGCACCTGCACCTTGTTTACGGCTTAACCAAGTACCCAACAATACTAATACCGGCGCCAGCATCATGACTCGGGTTAGCTTAGTGATCACCGCCGTTTTCGCCACGTCACTGCTGATTGCATCACCTGCCGCCACGACTTGTGCCACTTCGTGTATGGTAGCACCGGTGTAAATACCCATGGCTTCTGGGCTTAGGCCTAATAGCGGATACATCAAGGGGTATAAAAACATGGCAATGGTGCCAAAAATGACCACTGTGCCCACGGCCACCGTAGCTTGTTGTGGCTTGGCGCGCACCACAGGCTCAGCGGCTAACACGGCGGCGGCCCCACAAATGGCCGAGCCGGCACCGACCAATAAACTGGTCGGTGCATCTAGGCCAAAGCACTTGTGACCAATCCAATAGCCAAGCAGTAAGGTAGAAGACAACATTACTGTATCAACGACCAAGGCGCCCGTACCTACAGCGGCTATGTGTTGCAGGGTAATATTAATACCGTAAAACGCCACGCCGATACGCAATAGTCGCTTCTTACAAAAATCTAAGCCAGCATGCCAGCCGCCCGAGGTAAGTTGTGGGCGAATGTTACCCACCATGAGGCCGATAACGATGGCGAAAATCAACGGGCTTATGCTGCTGTGTAGTACGTGATTGAGTAAGATACTGACCACTGTGATGAGCGTTGCCAGCCCTAAGCCTTTGATGAGTTTAGGCATAACGATATTCCTTTTAACAATATGATTGCAGTGTATGCCTGTTTTGATGTTGATTAAAATTGAAGATTTTGAGTTTGTTTATCAATTTTTTTGATTAACTGGACGGAGATAGCGCTGAACGCGATATAAAAATCGTGTTAATATTGGCCAATATTGGAGACTCTTATATGTTTTTTATGTTGATATTGGCCGCGCCACTCTGTGGAGGTTTGTTTTATATTGCCGCACTGCACAGCGGTTTGCCTCCTCGACGCTGGGCGGTATTAGGTACTGTCTTTGGACCGACTATTTTACCGCTGTTTATGGCCAAGCGGCGTTGGTCTTTGGTGTGTGCCCGAGGGTTGAATGACGACTTATTGCAGGCCTAACGCCGTGGGCAGATGTTGTGGAGTCTAGCAGCAGATAATCAGATTAAAGGTGTCAAATGGAAATATTAAAAGACGTATTTTGGGAACTGTTGGGCGATTTGGCCACGCCAGCGCTGTTTGTTTTGGGTTTTATTAGCTTGGCGCTAATCAGTTGCGTGCTGTTATTTTGGCTAGAAAAAAAGCGTCACGTCTAAATACTTAGCGAGATTAAGGCCGATAAAAGCATTTATTGATTGAGATCATGACGCTTAATGGCGCAAGTGATTAATCTGAACCTGCTTAGCGATGCTTTAGTGTCGCACACTGTGTTTTCAGCGAGGCCTAGGCTTCGCCTAAACAGTTTTATGTAATGCACCTAATATGAGTTTTTTTAACTGGCCACTTGGCCAGTTTTTTTGCTTTATTTAGCTCTATCTCTATCTCTATCTCTATCTCTATCTCTATCTCTATCCCAATTCCCATTCCTTTACCCCAAACACGATTTTCCGCATTAGGGACTAGTCTGGCTATACTGCCGACTATAATAAGTGCCATGGCGGCAGAGTATATTCCGTGATCCTGGATGAAGCGCCGAGTGGATAAAGCGTATAGTTAAATTATTTTGGCCGCTTTGATAAATTTTTTTTGCAGTGCGTTTGGCCTATTTTTTGCAATCATTTCGGGAGCTTGGCCTTCAGTAGCATACAAACGGACGGCAAAGCGTGAGCCAGCTCCTTGAGCCCAACCTGTTGCAGGGGTATGATGCCCGCCGTTGAAAAAGTGGGTTCGCCTGAAAGTGAGGTGTACATGAATATCTTTGTCATGCGTCATGGTCAAGCAGCACCTGAAGTATCCGAGGATGCGTTACGACCGCTGACCAAGCAAGGAAGAAACGAAGTCAGTTTAATGGCGCGCTGGTTAGCACCTCAAGTGGCCCAATTTGACTTGGTACTCGTCAGTCCTTATGTACGTGCCCAACAAACGTGGCAGCAGTTATCTAAGGTTTTCATTGGCTTGCAGGTCGAAACTTGCGATCTGATAACGCCTACTTGCGATGCAGATATTGCGGCCAGCTTAATATTGGCCTATGGTGATAAGTTCTCAAACGGCAACATTTTAGTCATTAGTCACATGCCTTTGGTGGGCTACCTGGTTGAAAGCCTGTGTGCCGGTATGATGGCGCCCATTTTTGTAACCTCGGGGATCGCCAAGATCACGGTGAACGAAGGGGCGGGTGGCATATTTGCGTGGTTAGAAGGGCCGCATAATATTCAGGCGCTGCATAAGCCTACTTTTCAAGCATTGAGGCAATTGGGTTAAGCTGCGCTAAAATTTTGCTGGACCAAGCAAGGAGCGCTTGGACTGCGCGCATTGAGAGCGTCACTCATCGCTTATGCAATGGCGCGGCACTAGCTTGGCTACATAGAACAAAAAATTAGTTACTAAACAAATAATCGCAACATAAGCAAGGAGTGCTAAATGCGTATTTTTCAGAAGTATCAGCCGTTATTGGTGGCGAAACACGTAAAGGGATTTTTTAGCGGTCGTTTATATATTCATGGTCGTGGTGGTTATAATTATGCCCAAGGGATGCTGGTGTTGCCCGAAGACGCCAAGCCAAGGCATGAAGAGACAGTCAAAGAAATCAATCAGCTGATCAGCGAAATGCAAGCGGCGGCGTAAAACCATTACCTCAATTATTCGAGCCGTAATCTGAACAAAAACACCGAGCCTAGGCTCGGTGTTTTTGTTTTCGTCTTTAAATATCGACTTTTAATAGCACCAGCAAAGCCGCATCGCCGCCTAAGGCGCGGGTGGCTTGGTGAAACGCCAATACCTGTGGGTGCTGCACCAGCCACATGGGTAGCCGCTGTTTTAAAATATTTTTACCGTGGCCATGCATAATCGATACACATTCGACATGCTGGCGCTTAGCGGCCAGTAACAGCGCCGATAATTCGTCTTTGGCCTGATCTTGAGTTAAGCCGTGCAAGTCTAAAAAAAACTCCGGCTGATAGTCGCCGCGGCGCAGCTTTTTTAGTTCATAGGCCGAGGTGGCGGGCTCGCGATAGCGGGTGGGGCCTTCTTGATCTAAATAAGGTTCATAAACATCAGAAAAAGGGTGCGCCTCGGCCCTGTCTTTGCGTACCATTTGTCGCTGGGGTTTTACCTTGACCGGCGCGCGGTGCGGACTTATGGTATCCTGCTTTATTTTGCGGACACCCTGCACCGCTGCTTTAAAAAGCGCTTGATCGTCGTCTTCTGGGAAAGAGGAGGGGGTCATGGTGATGGATTCCGTAGTATCTGATTATTAAAAAATAGCCATCTTAGCGAGGCGGAGGTGTTTTGGACACGCTTATTAATGAAGAAGCTCTTACAGAGTTGCATACCATAGGAGATTGGCTGCGTTTTTCCGTCAGCCATTTTCAAAAAGCAGGCCTCTTTTATGGCCACGGCACCGATAACGCCTGGGACGAAGCGGTACAGCTGATCCTGCCGTTACTGCACCTGCCACAAGGGTGCCCGCCGCAAATCCAAAATGCCCGTTTGCTGATCAGTGAACGCAAATTACTGCTGGACGCACTAAGAGTGCGCGTCGAGCAGCGCATTCCCACGCCCTATATCACCAATACCGCTTGGTTTGCCGGCTATGAGTTTTTTGTGGATGAGCGGGTGCTTATTCCACGTTCACCGATCGCCGAGTTGATTGGTGGCCGTTTTGCCCCTTGGTTGGCCTTGGAGCCTAAGCGCATTTTAGATATGTGCACCGGCTCAGGCTGTATCGCCATTGCCTTGGCGCACAGTTTTCCCGATGCAGAAATAGATGCGCTGGATATTTCTCGCGATGCATTGGACGTGGCAGAGATTAACATTCAAACCCACGGCCTTGAGCAGCAAGTGACGCCCATTGAATCAGACATCTTCTCCGCGCTGCCTAAAGGCGATAAGTACGACTTAATGGTGGTGAATCCGCCCTATGTCGATGAAGAAGACATGAGTGACCTGCCCGTTGAGTTTCATCACGAGCCAGAGTTGGCGCTGGCCTCCGGTTTTGATGGCTTAGACTTTACCCGTCGATTATTAGCTGAAGCCTGCGACTTCTTATCAGAAGACGGCCTATTAGTGCTGGAAGTGGGCAACAGCCAAATCCACATGGAACAGGCATACCCTGAGTTGCCGCTTACTTGGATAGAGTTTGAGCACGGTGGTCATGGTGTGTGTGTGATCAGTCGTCGTGACTTGGCACCTTTTCAAGCGCAGTTTTAATTATTAATAAAGGACATCACTATGGCAGGGAACAGTATTGGCACCCTTTTTCGCGTTTCAACCTTTGGTGAAAGCCACGGTATTGCCCTAGGTGCGGTAGTGGACGGCGTACCACCCGATATTGAGTTGTGCGAAGCCGACTTACAACAAGACCTCGACCGTCGTAAGCCCGGCACCTCGCGCTTTACCACCCAAAGACGGGAAGCGGATGAAGTACGTATTTTAAGTGGCGTGTTTGAAGGAAAAACGACCGGCACTTCTATTGGTTTGTTGATCGAGAATACCGATCAGCGATCTAAAGATTATTCCGACATTAAAGATCTGTTTCGCCCAGGGCACGCCGACTACACCTATCACCAAAAGTACGGTATTCGTGATTACCGCGGTGGCGGCCGTTCTTCCGCTCGTGAAACTGCCATGCGGGTCGCGGCCGGTGCCATCGCCAAGAAGGTGTTGGCCAAATATGGCGTGTCTATTTATGCGCATTTAACGCAGTTAGGCCCCATTAAGGCCGAAGTTTTCGATAAAAGCGTGATTGAAACTAACCCCTTCTTTTTTGCCGACGCGGGCAAGCTGGATGAGTTGGATCAATACATGCGTGACCTGAAAAAAGAAGGTAACTCCATCGGAGCCAAAATTCAGGTGGTGGCGCAAGGTGTACCTGTGGGCTTAGGCGAGCCGGTCTTCGATCGCTTAGATGCCGATATTGCTCATGCTTTAATGAGTATTAACGCGGTGAAAGGCGTGGAAATTGGCGACGGTTTTGACGTAGTCGAGCAAAAAGGCTCTGAGCACAGAGACGAAATGCAGCCCTCAGGTTTTGCCAGCAACCATGCAGGCGGCATCTTGGGTGGCATTTCCAGCGGCCAAGACATAGTGGCCAGCATAGCGCTGAAGCCCACCTCCAGCATTATGGTGCCCGGCAATACCATTAACACCACAGGCGAGGCCGCAGAATTAGTGACCCGTGGTCGCCACGACCCCTGTGTGGGTATTCGTGCGGTGCCGATTGCCGAGGCTATGCTGGCGATTGTGTTGCTGGATCATTTGTTAATGCATCGCGGCCAAAACGCCGAGGTGTTTACGCTAACGCCTAAGCTAGTTTAAGACTCAGTATTTTTTAGCCGCCTTTGCTTAGGCCAGGCGACAAGGTAGAATAGCGGCCCTTAACTAAGGGCCGTTTTTTTATGTCATTTTGCTATTCCGAACTGATCTCCCTGTTTAACCAATGCTTTGCCGCCAGCACCAATACACGCCTTGAGTTGAGCGACGGTGAGCCGATTTATTTGCCGGCCGACAGCCAGATTGATCATAATCGCATTTTGTTTGCCCATGGCTTTTTTGCCAGTGCCTTGCATGAAGTGGCGCACTGGCTGTTAGCCGGTGAGGCGCGCCGCTTGCAAGAAGATTACGGTTATTGGTATTGCCCTGACGGTCGAGATGGCGCACAACAAAGCCAGTTTGAAGATGTAGAAGTCAAGCCTCAAGCTATTGAGTGGGCATTATCACTGTGCTGTGGTTTTCACTTTAACGTGAGCTGCGACAACTTAAACGGCAGCGTTGAGCCAGACCGCCACGCCTTTAAGGCGCGAGTGCGTGAGCAGGCATTAAGGTATGTGGAGCTAGGCTTTCCCGCGCGGGCGCAAACCCTAATGCAAGCGCTGGCCAAGCACTATGACCAACCGCTGCCTACGGTGGAAAGTTTTAGTGTGTGAAATGTGTCATCGCCAAGCGGCAAGAAAATACCAGAGACTTGGCGACTTAGGTTAAACTCAACGCTTGCAGGTCGTCCACTGCGAGTAGACACACAGGATCCACGGTTATAACCCGTCTCAAACGGGTTACAACCTGTGATTGCTAACATAATGATGAAGTTTTAGTAC
Source organism: Candidatus Oceanisphaera merdipullorum (assembly GCA_018883865.1). Classification (GTDB taxonomy): domain Bacteria; phylum Pseudomonadota; class Gammaproteobacteria; order Enterobacterales; family Aeromonadaceae; genus Oceanimonas; species Oceanimonas merdipullorum. The sequence goes on along the minus strand of JAHLFI010000138.1, from coordinate 5,524 downwards.
GGGTGGTACACCCGGAGTTTGAGGCGTAATACATGAATATTTTTGAATTTGAACGACTGCTGTTAGCCGAAATTGACGACAATATCGCCACCGCTACTGACGACCAGCTGTTTGCCGGCGGTTACTTACGTGGTCACATTACGTTATCGGTAGCCGAATGTGACATCGATGGCCGCACCCACTTACGTGATGTTAAAGCGCGGGTGAATCGCAGCCTGCATGAGGCCATTATGGCGGGCGAGCTAAATGAGCAAGACCAAGCCTTAGTCGAAGGCTTTTGGGCGAGCTTGATAAGCAAAGTAGAAGCGGCTCATGCGATAAAATAACGCGTATCTTGCAGCGGTAATTCTGTTGGTTATATAAAAAACCGAGCCCAATGGGCTCGGTTTTTTTGTTGGAACTCAGTCTCAACCTAACCTTTATCCCTTGCAGCAGCGCCACCCATAAAAAAGGAGCCTTGCGGCTCCTTTGTTTTTACAGTTCGCAGCGAGTCAGCTTAGCCGTGAATAATGCCGCGCTTGCGCAGTTCAGCGATCACTAAATCTGCTGCTGCATCAGCACTCAGATTAGCCGCATCCAAGTGGATTTCTGGCGCGACTGGGCGCTCATAAGCGGAGTCGATACCGGTAAAGTTTTTCAACTCGCCGCTACGGGCCTTCTTATACAAGCCTTTCACGTCGCGCTCTTCGGCGACGTCTAACGGGGTATCGACGAACACCTCGATAAATTCACCTTCCGCCAATTGCTCGCGTGCCATGCGCCGCTCAGCGGTAAAGGGCGAGATAAAGGCGGTGAGTACGATTAAACCCGCATCCACCATCAACTTAGACACCTCACCAATACGGCGAATGTTCTCTACGCGGTCGGCATCGGTAAAGCCCAAGTCTTTGTTTAAACCGTGGCGCACGTTGTCGCCGTCCAACAAATAGGTGTGGTTGCCCAGTGCATGCAGCTTTTTCTCTACCAAGTTGGCAATGGTCGACTTGCCAGCACCGGATAAGCCGGTAAACCACAACACACTCGGCGTTTGGCCTTTGGCCTGTGCACGCACGTCTTTATTTACATCCACATGTTGATAATGAATGTTTTGGCTGCGGCGTAGTGCAAAGTGCAGCATACCGGCGGCCACTGTGGTGTTGTTTAAGCGGTCGATCAAGATAAAGCCGCCGGTGTCTTTGTTGGTTTGATAATCATCAAAGGCAATGGCGCGGTCTAAGTTGATATTACATACCGCTATGCCGTTTAGCTCTAATTGCTTGGCGGCGGTGTGCTCTAGGGTATTGACGTTGACCTGATATTTGATATCGGTCACGCTGGCGGTTACGGTTTGGGTGCCAATTTTCAGCAGGTAAGGACGGCCCGGTAGCAGCGCATCTTCATGCATCCATACGATAGTGCTTTCAAACTGATCGGCGGTCTCGGCGGGTGCCTCGGCAATGGAGATCACATCGCCGCGTGAAATATCAATTTCATCTTTCAGCGTTAAGGTGATGGACTGACCGGCGACGGCTTGCTCAAGGTCACCGGAATAGGTGACGATGCGCGCCACTTCACTTTCTTTGCCGGATGGCTGCACGCGAATGCGATCGCCGGGCTTGATCACGCCACTGGTGATGGTGCCGGAGAAACCACGAAAGTCTAAGTTAGGGCGGTTTACCCACTGTACTGGCAAGCGAAACGGCGCGCGCTGCATGCGAATATCATCAATCTCAACCGTCTCTAAGAAGTTCATCAGGGTTTCACCCTGATATTGCGGCTGAGCGTACCACGGCATGCGTGGGCTGATTTCCACTATGTTGTCGCCTTTAAAGGCCGACAGCGGGATATAGGTGACGTTCTTTAAGCCTAATTGTTCGGCAAACGCGGCGTACTCGGCTTTGATTTCGTCAAAGCGTGCTTGGGAGTAGTCCACTAAGTCCATCTTGTTGATGGCGACGATAATGTGGCGAATACCCAGCAGTGACATCAAATAGCTGTGACGGCGAGTTTGGGTCAGCATGCCTTTACGGGCATCGACCATTAAGATGGCGGCATCGGCAGTAGAAGCGCCGGTCACCATGTTACGGGTGTACTGCTCGTGGCCTGGGGTGTCGGCGACGATAAACTTGCGCTTATCGGTAGAGAAGAAGCGATAGGCCACGTCTATGGTAATGCCTTGCTCGCGCTCGGCCGCCAAACCATCCACTAACAGTGCGAAGTCGATGTCTTCGCCTTGGGTGCCCCATTTTTTGGAGTCTGCTTCCATGGCCGCTAATTGGTCTTCAAACAGCATCTTAGATTCAAACAGCAAACGCCCAATCAGGGTGCTTTTGCCGTCATCCACACTGCCGCAGGTAATAAAGCGCAACAAGCTCTTGTGTTCGTGAGCCTTCAAATATTCTTCAATATCCGTTTCAATCAGAGATGATAAATTCATGTTTTGTCCTTCGGAGCGGTAAGCCTTCCGTTTCTTACTGGCGCCCATATAGGGCTCCCAGCATTATTTATTTCTTTCAGCTTGGTGCTTTCTAAGCTGTTTAGTCGCTTAGAAATAACCTTCTTGTTTCTTCTTCTCCATGGACGCTGACGAGTCGTGATCTATCATGCGGCCTTGGCGCTCTGAGGTTTTAGTCAGTAGCATTTCTTGAATAATTTCCGGCAAGGTAGTGGCTTCTGACTCCACGGCACCCGTTAGTGGGTAACAGCCGAGCGTTCTAAAGCGCACATTCTTGATCATCGGCACTTCGCCTTCTTTCAACGGCATGCGCTCGTCATCGACCATGATCAAGGTACCGTCGCGATCGACCACAGGGCGAGGAGCAGCCAGATACAAAGGGACAATCGGGATATTTTCTAAATGGATATACTGCCAGATATCCAGCTCGGTCCAGTTGGAAATCGGAAACACCCGAATGGATTCGCCTTTGTGCTTACGCGCGTTATAGAGCTTCCATAATTCTGGGCGCTGATTCTTCGGATCCCAACGATGCTGCTCGGTACGGAATGAGAAAATACGCTCTTTAGCTCGGGACTTTTCTTCATCGCGGCGCGCACCACCAAAGGCGGCATCAAAGCCATAATGATCCAATGCCTGCTTCAAGCCCTCGGTTTTGGTGATATCCGTGTGAATAGCCGAGCCGTGGGTGAAAGGGTTGATGTCTTTTTCAATCGCTTCTGGATTGATATGGGTCAGCAGCTTAAGGCCGAGCTTCTCCACCATTTGGTCACGAAAGGTGTACATCTCGCGAAACTTCCAGCGCGTGTCCACATGCAATAGCGGAAAGGGCGGTAATGAAGGATAAAACGCCTTCATTGCCAAGTGCAGCATAACGGCACTGTCCTTACCGATGGAATACAACATCACAGGATTGTCGGCCTCAGCCACCACTTCCCGCATAATGTGAATACTTTCGGCTTCAAGCCGCTGTAGGTGCGTTAGATTCATTAGTGATTCCGCTCTCAATTATGGATTATGCTAATAACCAAATGTTATAGATGATCTATGTATCAAGTTTATTTGATATATAGGTACAATGATAGCCCTGCTAAAGAGCGAGTGGTTATATATGACAGCGTATTGGGTATTAGCATCGATTGGTGTTTTGTTGGCTTTGCTGATCCATGGGCGATGGTCGCCGGCCGTCTTGTTTACATCTTGGGCCGTGGGGTTAGTACTGCTCGGCGTGACAGAACAGCAAGAGTTGCTCAGTAGTTTTTCCAACTCCGCCCTCATTACCTTAGTGGTATTGATGCTGGTGTCCCTGGCGCTGGAACGCTCGCCGCTACTCGACAGTTTGTCGGATGCCTTACTAAAAGGCCGTGAGTCTATGGCCAGTCTGCGCCTAATGGGCGTGACCGCTTTTATGTCGGCGTTTTTAAATAATACCGCCGTGGTCGGGTCACTTTTGGGTGTGATTTCTCGCCAGCGTTATATTCCCGCCTCCCGTTTACTGATCCCGCTTTCCTACGCGTCTATTCTTGGCGGCATTACCACTTTAGTGGGCACCTCTACCAACTTGGTCGTGAATTCCTTTGTGATTAACGCCGGCTTGCCGCCGCTGGGTATGTTTCAGTTTACCTTGGTCGGCTTGCCGGTAGCCATTATTTGTATTTTCGGCCTTATGTTCAGCGCGCGCTTATTGCCGAAAAATCGGGCGTTGGATCAAGAAGCCGCCCAGTCGTATTTTTTAGAAGCACAAGTGATGGCCGACTCGTCGCTGATTGGTAACAGCATAGAAACCAACCAATTGCGTAACCTAGATGGCTTGTTCTTGCTGGAAATAGTGCGTCACGACCGCTTGTTAAGCCCAGTCACCCCCGACGAGGTGATCGAAGAGGGCGATGTGTTGGTGTTTACCGGTGAAGTGGAAAAGGTACAAACCCTGCAGCGCTTTTCGGGTCTACAACTGTTTGGCACCCAAGTGGACCGTCTGTTAGCGTCTAACTTGGTGGAGGTGGTGATCAGTCACGAGTCGGAATTGCCGAAACGTACCTTGCGAGAAGTGGACTTTAGAACCTTATTTAACGCAGGCGTAGTGGGCATTCGCCGTGGTAAGCGCCGTTTAACGGGACAGCTCGGCTACATACCGCTGCGTGTTGGCGACAGCTTATTGCTGGCCGTGGGTCCTGATTTTAAAGAACAGCGTAACATAGACCGCAACTTCCATGTGTTGAGCGGGAGTTTGCAAAGACCCAAATTGGCACCTAAGCAAAGCCTATTGGCGTTTGTGGGCTTTGGTGTGGTGATTGCTTTGTCGACTTTTAACCTAGTGCCACTGCTGAATGGTTTGTTGATTTTACTGGCCTTATTATTAGTGACTAAAGTGCTGACGGTGAGCGAGTTACGCCGCCGTTTTCCTTTTGAGTTGTGGTTAATCATTGGCTCGGCGCTCACCGTGGCTAAAGCCTTAGAAAGCTCAGGCGGCGCTCAGTTAGTGGCCGATGCGGTGCGCAGTGTCTGTGATGGTTATGGGGTTTACGGTGCTTTTATTGGGGTATTTTTTATCACGTTAATTTTGACGGAAGTCGTTACCAATAACGCTGCCGCCGCCTTAGTGTTCCCCATTGGCTTATCCACCTCCACCGCTTTTGGTGCCGACCCCATGCCCTTTATTATGGCGGTGGCCTTTGGTGCCAGTGCCTGTTTTATTATTCCGTTTGGTTATCAAACGCATTTGATGGTGTATTCACCTGGCCGCTATCGGATGCTGGATTACCTTAAGGCGGGTCTGCCGGTAAGTATCTTGTACTCGGCTAGTGTGCTCACTTTGGTCCCTGTGGTGTTCCCGTTTTAATGTTTACGCGCGTGAAGAGGGTAGTATTTAGTAAGTGTGTGGCCTCACCTTCACGTCATTGATTAATAAATCTGCAATCAGTCTCGTAAGCATTGCAATCAAGCTCAGCTTTGTTAGAATTGCCTTTCTATGGTGACCCCGTTGGTCCTCTCGCATCAGAATCTTGTTTACTAGGCCAGGCCCGGAAGGGAGCAACCAAAGCAGGAACCTCCGAGTGCCGGGATGTGGCTGGCGGGGTTGCCACCCAAATT
>JAHLFI010000137.1 GCA_018883865.1 Candidatus Oceanisphaera merdipullorum | reverse complement strand
CCAGGCTTGGTTCACGTCTACTCGTACGCTGGCGCTGTCGCCCACGGCCGCTTTAATGGCGGCCACATGGCGAACATCGTCCATCAGCGCGCGGGAGCCGATTTTTAGTTTGAAATCGCAGTGGCGTTTGGCGGCAATTAAGCTCAGGGCTTCATCAATGTCGTTTGCGGTATTGCCGCTGGCCAGCGTCCAGAGTACCGGAATGTGCTGGTGCACGGCGCCGCCCAACAAGTCGGACACGGAGCGGTTCAGGCGCTTGCCTTGCATATCCAGCAAGGCGGTCTCAATGGCGGATTTGGCCAGATGGTTGCCACGGGTATTATTGTTCAGCCTTACCTTTAGGGTATTGATGTTACTTGCTGGCTGGCCTATCAGCAGTGGAGCCAAGTAGGTATCTATGGTCAATTTAACACTTTCAGGACTTTCTGAACCGTAGGCCAGGCCGCCAATGGTGGTCGCCTCACCCAGTCCTTCCATACCGGCCGAGTCTTTCACTCGTACGATAACCATGGACTGTACGGCCATGGTGGTCATGGAAAGTTGGTGCGGACGTATGGTCGGAATGTCGACCAGAATAGCGTCAATGGACTGAATGGTTGCAGACATGTAATCTCCTAATGCCGACTGGTTAATTTTGTTGCAAGAAGGTTACAAGATTTTTGATGGGGTGAGCCAATACTGATTAAGTTATAAGCAATACCTTGGGGGTATGGATGGAGTTAAGGCATCTGAGATATTTTGTAGTGGTGGCACAAGAGTTGAATCTGACCCGAGCGGCAGAAAAGTTGTTTATCGCCCAGCCACCGTTAACGCGGCAGATCAAGCAACTGGAAGAAGAGCTGGAGGTGCAGTTGTTTATTCGCAAACCCCGGGGGCTGGAGTTGACTCAGGGCGGCCAGTATTTTCTGCAGCAGGCGCACGCCATCCTAGATAAGCTTAATGCCAGTATTGAGGGCACGCGTCAGGTGGCGCAGCATCGCAAAACGGTATTTTCCATCGGATTTGTGCCCTCGGTGTTTTATGGCCAATTGCCGTCGATGGTGCGGCGCCTGCGTCATAACAAGAACCTGGAAATTGTGTTACACGAGCTGAAAACTCAAGAGCAGGTAGAGGCGCTCAAGAGCGGCAAAATCGATATCGGTTTTGGTCGCATAGGCATAGAGGATCCGGACGTTAACCAAGAAGTGCTGTTCAACGAGCCCTTGATTGTTGCTTTGCCTGCAGATCACCCTCTAACTCTGCAGCAACCGACCATGCAACAACTGAGTGATGTGCCCATGGTGACGTTTCCTGCTAGCAGCGGGCCCAATTTTTCCGATATGGCGCTGGGGCTGTTTCATCGTCGAGGCTTGAAGGTACAGGTGATCCAGCAGGTTAACGATTTGCAAACGGCGCTGTCGTTGGTGGCCTCGGACATGGGGTTTGCTCTGGTGCCTGAGCAGGTGAAGAAATTACGCCGAGAAGGGGTGGAGTTTGTGACGGTGGCCGATGAAAACATTACCACACCCGTGATTGTATCGCGGCGTCGGGGTGAAAATCCCAATGCGGTGATGCGCTTGGTGAATACCATACTGACGGAGCTGGTAGAAAACCGGCTGAGCGGGCGTTATCCCTGATGTCTGACGTGGCTGGTAGGGAAGATATTTATCCTTTGACACGTGAGTTGGCTGTTTTTACTCAGGTATCTGCTTTACTCAGGTATCTGCGCGTGTGCACTGACATTAAGGCAAATAATAACGAATGCTGCCCCTCAGGCACACAGCGCCAGAACATGGCTCGTGAGATTGGTATCCGATAGGAATTTGGGTGATGTATTGCATATGATCGAGCAGCAGGTAACTTTTTGCCGAGTCGTGATGCATACCGGCACCCGTTTTAGCCGGTGGCACAGGAAGATAGGTTGGCCTGCGGACAGATGGATGTATGGGTAGATAGATGTATGAGCAGATAGATACTTGAGTAGCTAGATACATAGTGCGCGCCTGTCCGTCTTCCACGCCCTAAAAAGTCTAGGAATAGTGGCTGCTTTCGCATCCTTAAAATGGTTACGCCCTGTATCGGGTTATTTGTTTGGGATGGCTTTCTCTAATCGTGATTAAAGAAAGACGGCGTCATTCTGGTTTGAAGACGCCGTTCTGGGTATTAATGGCTGTTGGTGTAATCCAGTACCAAGGCCGTCATGGCACTGACGCCAATCGGCAGCGCCCGCTCATCAGGGTTGAATTTGGGGGAATGATTGGGGTAGGCCAGCGCCACTTCTTCTGGCTTGGTGCCAAGGAAGAAGTACATGCTAGGAATTTCACTGGCGAAATAGGCAAAGTCCTCGGAGGCCATGCTGCGGGTTGCTTCGCGGAACTTGTCGCCGGCGATACGTTGCAGGGTTGGGGCCATGGCATTGGTCAACTCTGGATTGTTGATGGTGGCCGGATACCCCTTGGTGATTTTTACCTCGGCAGTCGCTCCAGCGCTTTCGGCGATATTCACTGCGGTCTGTTCAATACGCTTGTGGATCTCGTCTCTGGTGGTGTTGTCGAAGGTACGTATGGTGCCTTCCATTTCCACTTCATCGGGAATGATATTACCGCGCACGCCGCCCTTGATGGAGCCGATGGAGATCACCGAAGGAGTATAGGTGGAGTCAAGCTGGCGGGAGGTGATGGTTTGCAGACCCATCACCACCTGGCTGGCAGTCACTATGGGATCTATTCCGTTCCAGGGCATGCCGCCATGGGTTTGCTTGCCCTTGATGGTGATGTTTAGTTGATCTGACGAGGCCAGCTGTCCTTGGGTACGGACCGAAAGCTCGCCCAGCGGGCTGGTCATGACGTGCAGGCCGAACATGGCCTCCGGCTTCAGATCGGCAAACAGACCCTCCTTCAGCATGAGTGCCGCACCTCCTTCTTCTCCTTCGGGAGCCCCTTCTTCTGCTGGCTGGAATACGAAGATAACGGTACCAGCCAGTTCATCTTTCATTTCGGCCAGCACTTGGGCGGCACCCATCAGAATGGCCACGTGCATATCGTGGCCACAGGCATGGGCGACTCCTACTTCCTTGCCGTTATAGGTGGTGACGACCTTGGACGCGAAGGGCAGTCCAGTTTCTTCAGTGACTGGTAGCGCATCCATATCTGCGCGCAGAGCGATCACAGGACCTTCTTTCGCCCCTTTCAGTATGCCGACGACACCGGTATGGGCGATGTCGGTGCGTACCTCCAGGCCCAGCGCTTTCAGGTGTTCAGCCACTAGACCGGCGGTTCGGGTTTCACGGTTACCCAGTTCCGGGTGTTGGTGAATATCCTGCCGCCAAGAAATGACTTGCGGCGTGACTTCATCCACTAGGCTCTGTGCTCTTAAGGAAAGGGGTGTCTGGGAGTCGGCCATGCTAGTGGCGGGCAGGGCCAGCAAACCGAGCAGGGTGATGGCCAAGGTGCTGCGTTTTAGGGAAAACATGGTGTTCATGACTGTTACCTCTCTATCGCGTCTTGAAGCGACCTTGCGCAGGCGGGCGCTGGCCGTACCGTTTTGGGTCAGGTTGAATAAGCCCTGAGGATCCCGTACTCGGGAATCAGCATGATAAGACTACCGAGATTATCTTGTTCTGCTAGATCAAACAATAGTAGCAGGGCTGAGTCGTATTCCTGCGCAAAACCGACCGAATCGAATAGATATGGGTGAACTGGCATTATGGCTAGGGCGATAAAGCTCGCCAGAAACAGGGCGAGCTTGGGCTGATTTTTCGGCCAAGTCCTGTTTGATATAATGCTCGGTGCAATATTTTGCCGTCAGGTACATTCGGCAAATTTGGTAGCCATTCCCAAGCCGCCCACTCCATAGGTGAAGCCGTCTCGTCAATTATTGCGACCTTACTATGTCACCGGATCTACATTACGAATAAATTGATACGTTTTATCTCAACTGATCGCCATTCGTATCAGGCTTGCTTTTTCCTGCAGCAGCGGTAAAAAACGTCCGATCAGTGTTTCCATGTCTACCCGCCCTGCATTGGTACTGATGTTGATCGCCCCCCGTAGAAAACCCTGCTGATCGAATACCGGCACCGCAACCGATCGCAAGCCAGAATCCAGCTCCTGATCGACGATGGCATAACCTTGCTGGCGCACTTCGTGCAATACCTTACGCAATTCATTGCTATCCACAATGCTTCGCTCTGTGTGAGCTTGCAGCCGCACCTGTTTTAGAAATGCATCCAGTTGGGCGCTAGATAACTGGGCCAGCAGCGCTCGGCCTATCGAGGTATAGGCTGCAGGTAAGCGGGTGCCCACCAAGAGTTGTATTGTCATCAGGCGATGTTCTGCAGCAGAACGCGCGATATAAACCACTTCATCACCCTCCAGCGTGCCCAGAGAAGTAGACTCGTTTATCTCTCGGGTAATGTCTTCTAGATACGGCTGGATCATGCTTGCATAGCGATTAATTGTTAAAAATGCCTGTCCCAGCTGCAGCACTTTGGGGGTCAGTTCAAAGTGACGATGCTGTTTTTTCAGGTAGTCCAGCGCATGCAGGGTGAGCAGAAAGCGCCGCGCCTTGGCCCGATTCATCCCGGTTTTGGCGGCCACCTCGCTCAGGGTCATACGGGAGCTGTTTTGATCGAACGCCTGTAATACTTCCAGCCCGCTGGCCAGTGCGGTCACAAAATCCCGATCGTCTGGGCTGAGTTTGTCATCTTGGTTCATGGTTTTTTCCTGTCGCCGATGGCGGAAGTGCGTGGCAATTCATGATAGCAAAAGTTCGCAATGCGAACATATATCATAAATTATTTAACCTCCCTATAAATACCTACGTAAAATTAAATAAATATTTACATAATTTACAGTTACTTAACGTTGGCTGCGGTATTTAGTGAAAGATTATGGTTTACGAGAACAATAAAACAGTGCAATTATGTTCGCAATGCAAACTAATGGTTCGCTATGCGAACTTTTATTTCACTCAGGGAGGCAAATACTCATGGCTAATTTTATGAGCTTGCACGATGCAGTTGCTCGCTATGTGCACAATGGCGCTACCATCGCCATGGAAGGCTTTACTCACTTGATCCCCTTTGCGGCGGGTCATGAAGTTATTCGCCAAGAAAAGCGAGATCTCACGCTGATCCGCATGACACCGGATATTCTCTATGATCAGTTGATTGGCGCCGGTTGTGCCAAGCGTCTGATTTTCTCTTGGGGCGGCAACCCCGGTGTGGGTTCTCTGCACAGGTTGCGCGATGCGGTTGAGTGCGGTTATCCCCAGCCTCTCGAAATCTTCGAACACAGCCATGCGGCCATGGCCTGCGCCTATGAAGCGGGCGCGGCAGGTTTGCCGCTGGCGGTACTACGCGGTTACATAGGCAGCGACCTGCCTAAGGTCAACCCGCAAATCCGTTTTATTGAATGCCCCTTTACCAATGAGCGACTGGCGGCCGTCCCCTCGGTGCGCCCTGATGTGAGTATCGTGCATGCGCAGCGTGCCGACCGCCAAGGCAATGTGCTGGTATCCGGCATCGTCGGCGTGCAGAAAGAGGCGGTGCTGGCGGCAAAACACAGCATTGTTACCGTCGAGGAAATCGTTGACGATCTGCAGGCGGATCCCAATGCCTGCGTGATCCCGGGCTGGGCTATTGATGCCATTGCCGAAGTTAAGCAGGGCGCCGCGCCTTCTTATGCGCACGGTTATTACCCGCGTAACAACAGTTTTTATAAAGAATGGGATGCTATCGCACGTGATCGCGATAGCTTCAACAACTGGCTCAAAGAAAACGTATTTAATCGGGGAGGGAACGCCTAATGACACTCGAATATAACGCGTCCGAAATGATGACGGTGACTGCTGCGCGCGCGCTGCAAAACGGCATGACCTGCTTTGTGGGTATTGGCCTGCCCAGCGAGGCCGCCAATCTAGCCCGGCTGACTCATGCCCCCGGCGTGGTACTTATATATGAGTCCGGCACTCTGCAAACCCAACCCGAGATACTGCCCTTGTCGATTGGTGATGGCGAGCTGTGCGAGTCGGCGCTGACCACGGTGGCGGTACCCGAGATGTTTCGTTACTGGCTGCAGGGCGGGCATATCGATGTCGGCTTTCTTGGCACCGCGCAAATAGACAAGTTCGCCAACCTTAACACCACCCTGATCGGTGATTACCAAGCGCCCAAGGTACGGCTGCCCGGTGGGGGCGGTGCGCCGGAAATTGCGACCAATGCTAAAGAGGTGTTCATTACCCTCAAGCATTCGTCGCGGGCGTTTGTGGAGGCGGTAGACTTTATAACCACTCTGGGCTTTGGTCGCGATGGGAAAGGCCGTGACGGCGTGCTTAACATTGGCCGCGGCCCCACCAAGGTGATTACCGATTTATGCGTGTTGCAACCTAATGCGGATACCAAAGAGTTGGTGGTGACGTCGCTGCATTGCGGCGTCACGCGTGAGCAAGTGAGTGAGGCCACCGGCTGGCCGGTACGTTTTGCCGAGCCACTGGCGCAAACGCCCGAGCCTAATGCTAACGAACTTGAAATTTTACGGGCACTCAAAGCTAAAACCGCCGCCCACCATGCCAAGCCCATGTCACAGGAGGCCGCGTTATGAAACCCGTTTATCTGTGTCATCCCAGACGTTCGGCCATCGGTCGCTTTGGTGGCACCTTAGCCACGGTTCGCCCCGATGATTTGGCGGCTCAGGTTATCAAAGCCGTCTTGGCGCAGGTGCCCGATCTGGATCCGGCGGCCATCGACGAAGTGATCATGGGCTGTGGTAATCAAGCCGGTGAAGATAACCGCAACGTGGCGCGCATGTCTGCGTTGCTGGCGGGGCTGCCCGTGAGTGTGCCCGGCACCACTATCAACCGCTTATGCGGTTCGGGCATGGATGCGGTAGGTACTGCGGTGCGTGCCATCAAAGCCGGTGAGTTGGAGCTGGTGCTGGCCGGCGGCGTAGAGTCCATGTCTCGTGCGCCCTATGTGATGGGCAAGGCGGATTCGGCCTTTACTCGCGGTCAGCATATAGAAGATACCACCATTGGCTGGCGCTTTATCAACGCCCAGATGAAAGCACAGTACGGGGTGGACACAATGCCAGAAACGGCAGAGAACCTCGCCGAACAGTTCGCCATTTCGCGTGAAGATCAGGATGCTTTCGCGGTTCATTCTCAGCAAAAAGCGGCACGGGCACAAAGCGAAGGTCGCTTTGTGCAAGAGATAGTGGCGATAGAAATTCCACGCCGCAAGCAAGCGCCCTTGTTGTTCGCCGATGACGAACACCTGCGCCCCGACACCACGCTAGAGAAGCTAGCCGCCTTGCCCACGCCTTTTCGTGATGGCGGCAGCATTACTGCCGGTAACGCCTCTGGCGTGAATGACGGTGCGGCCGCCATGTTGATTGCCAGTGAAGAGGCAGTGCAGCGTTATGGTCTTAAGCCGATGGCCCGTATTTTGGGAATGGCCACCGCCGGGGTCGAGCCGCGCATCATGGGCATAGGCCCTGTGCCGGCAGTGCGCAAGCTGCTGGCCCAGCACAACCTAACGATGGACGACATCGAGCTTTTCGAATTCAATGAAGCCTTTGCCGCTCAAGCGCTGGCGTGTATGCGCGAATTGGGGCTGGACGACAAGGACCCTAGGGTTAACCCCAACGGGGGGGCCATTGCACTGGGTCACCCCCTGGGCATGTCCGGTGCTCGTCTGCTGCAAACCGCAGCTCATGAACTGCATTTACAGAACAAACGCCTGGCGCTATGTACTATGTGTGTGGGCGTCGGCCAGGGTATCGCTACCCTCATTGAGCGGGTGTAAGGCGCTGCTTATCAAATGTGTTTTCTGCCAGTTCGGTAATATCGGCCTGTTGCTCGATTTACCTGAGCTGGCTGTTTTTATTTGAAGTGAGGAGGCTGAATGTCGTTTCTGGAAATTGATGGCCGTACGGTCGGTTACCGTTTGCTGGGTAATCCGACGCTGTCGCTGGTGGTCTTGGCCCATCCGCTGGGCATGAGTCAGGCGGTGTGGGACGATCTACTGCCTATGCTGTTGCCCCATTATCGAGTGTTAACTTGGGATCTGCCCGGTCACGGCAGTAGTGCCGCTTGGCTCAGGGAGGAGATCACGCCTGTCAGCCTGATGAATGAGCTGTTGGCGCTGGTCGATAAGTCCGATAGCGAACACTTTCATTTTGTCGGCACTTCCATCGGTGGTGTCATCGGTCAGCAATTGCTCGGCCAAGCGTCCGAACGGCTGCTGTCGGCGACCTTGACCAACACGGGTGTCGTCATCGGCACAGCTCAGGCCTGGCAAACCCGTGCCGCAGCGGTGCGAGAGCAAGGCTTGGCCGCCATGGCGGTGGACATAGTGCCGCGCTGGTTTGGTCCCAAAGCCTGTGCAGCGCAACCGGCGCTAGTCAAGGGCTGGAACACCCTAATGGGGCGGGGGGAGGCCAAGAGTTATGCCTTGCTGTGCGAGATGTTGGGGCGTGTCGATTTCAGCGAGCAGCTCAAGGGCCACAGTGTGCCCTTGTTATTGCTAGGTGGCAGTGACGATGTGGCGACGCCGCCAGCAACACTTAACCAACTTGCCCTGTGCTGCGGTGTTGGCAAGCCGGTTATTCTGGAGCAGGTAGGCCATGTACCCTCGGTTGAAGCACCGGCACGCTTTGGTGACTCGCTGCTGGAGCATATCAGCAAGATCTGACGTCAGGACCTGGCTGACTAGGGCCCATTACGCTGTCATATCACACGCTATAACAATCGTCATTTTAGCCTGCCGAAAATATTCACCAGATGTTTAGTCAGGCTGAAATGACCTTCCCCTCCAGATTTGGAAGCACAAACCCTCAAGGCCTTGTAGCTATATCTGCAATGTAGGACTCGTCGCCGGACTGATAAATAAAAGGGCGGCGGCAAAGCCAAATGTTGCTGTGGTGCATCAGGCAAAAACGCCCTAACCGAGCCCAGAAACTCCGCAAAGCCGCGTTTACATACAGAAAATCTCACCCCTTGTCTTCTTCATCGTCACACCATTAAACCTAGTGTTGTCATTGAGTAACCACACGTCAGGTTGGAATTGATAATAATAATTAAAAGCCCTTTCCACTGGTAGCGAATGGTTTGTACTTGATAAGTCTATTCGTTCTCATTTTCACTACGTTATCCAAGCTAAATCAAAGGCTTAGATTAAAAGTGGTTTGTAAAGCGGATCCTTAACGACTATGCTTAGCTCACAATTTAAGGGGAGCATGTTATGAAGGGTGATAAAAGAGTCATTGAGTACCTGAATCAGGTGCTGGGCATAGAGCTCACCTCCATTAATCAGTATTTTTTGCATGCCCGAATGTTTAAAAACTGGGGCTTAAACCAGCTAGATGAGCGCGAATACAAAAAATCCATTAAAGATATGAAACAAGCCGATAAGCTGATCGAGCGGGTATTATTTCTAGAAGGACTGCCAAATCTACAGCATCTTAATCGTCTGCGTATCGGCGAGAACGCCCAAGAGATGCTGGAGTGTGACAAATTGCAGGTTGAAGAGCAGTTGGTCGTGCTAAAAGACGCTATCGCCTACTGCGAGTCGATTCAAGAATACGTGTCGCGGGCGCTATTGTGCGAAATTGAAGAATACGAAGAAGAGCATCTGGACTGGATTGATACCCAACTGGATTTGATTGTGAGCCTGGGGATTGAAAACTACCTGCAATCACAAATGTAAGGGGAGACGAATATGAAAGGTAATGCCAAGGTAATAGACGCGCTAAACGACTTGTTAGCCGGTGAGCTGAGCTCAATGGATCAGTATTTTATTCACTCTCGCATGTACGAAGACTGGGGCTTTCAAAAGCTGTTTGAGCGTATCGATCATGAGTTTGACGATGAAAAAGGCCACGCATCTTTGATCATTCAGCGCATCCTGTTTTTAGGCGGCACACCCAATATGGTCACGCGTGCACCGCTGAACATTGGTAAAGATGTGTTGAGCATGCTGCAAAGCGACCTTGATCTCGAATTAAAGGTGATTGTTGATCTGCGCAACGTCATGGCCTTGTGCGAGCAAGTACGGGACTACCAAACTCGCGACATGCTACAAGTACTGTTAGACGACACCGAAAACGATCACACTCACTGGTTAGAGCAGCAAGTGGGCTTAATCGGCAAAATCGGTCTGCAGAACTACCTACAGTCGCAGATATAAATATGAGCGCTAAGCGCCCAGTTTAAAAATAAAAACCGCGTGAGTGGTTTTTTTTGCCGCCGTTCAGGCAATGCTAAATTAAGGTTAAAACATGGCATAAGCATGCAGGGAGCGTTTTTGTATTATGCCTACAGATACGGCACGAGTGTGCTGCTCATTTAAAAACAGCCAGCTATGCAGATTCGGTTAACAAGTTGCCGGCTACCAGACGCGTGCTGTTTATTGGGCTTAGTACTTAACGCGGCTTTTGTTGCTGCACAGTAAATTGTTAATGCAAGTAAAAACCATTGCCATTTTAAGCCGTTGTTCCTAGCTGGTGATGCAATACAATGGCAGCAGCGATAGTCGCGACAGAGTTTACGCTAGCGTGGTTTAACAGCATAAGGCTAAACCAGATTTTGCTGCTACTCACTACTTCTATAATACCTTATCTTTCTTAGCCACTCTATTTCTCTATTAACTACTGGAGTAAATCATGGACATGATCAAAACACGTGCCGCCGTTGCTTGGGCTGCCGGCCAACCCCTGTCTATCGAAGAAGTCGATCTTATGCCGCCGCAAAAAGGCGAAGTGCTGGTGCGCATCGTGGCCACCGGTGTGTGTCACACGGACGCTTTCACGCTGTCGGGTGATGATCCCGAGGGTATTTTTCCGGCAATCTTAGGTCACGAAGGCGCTGGCATAGTAGAAGCCATAGGCGAGGGCGTCACCACGCTTGCCGTCGGTGATCACGTGATCCCGCTGTACACCGCCGAGTGTGGCGTTTGTAAGTTTTGTACCTCTGGCAAAACTAACCTCTGCCAAGCGGTGCGCGTCACTCAAGGTCAAGGCCTGATGCCCGATGGCACCACGCGTTTTTATAAAGACGGTAAACCTATTTTCCATTACATGGGCTGTTCCACCTTTGCCGAGCGCACCGTAGTGCCAGAAATAGCATTGGCTAAAATCAATAAAGATGCGCCACTAGAAAAAGTTTGTCTGTTAGGTTGTGGTGTCACCACGGGTATGGGGGCAGTTAAGTACACAGCCAAAGTACAGCCAGGCGATACGGTTGCAGTCTTTGGTTTGGGTGGCATTGGTTTATCCGTGATTATCGGGGCGGTAATGGCCAAAGCGGGCCGTATTATTGCTATCGACATCAATGAAGATAAGTTTGAAGTGGCCAAGCAATTAGGTGCCACCGACTGCCTCAATCCCAACAATTTTGATAAACCTATTCAAGATGTGATCGTTGAGATGACAGACGGCGGCGTCGACTTCTCATTTGAGTGCATCGGCAACGTTAAGGTGATGCGCTCGGCTCTGGAAGCTTGCCATAAAGGTTGGGGTGAATCCGTCATCATAGGCGTGGCCGGTGCTGGCCAAGAGATTTCTACGCGTCCGTTCCAGCTCGTAACCGGCCGTGTTTGGAAAGGTTCTGCCTTTGGTGGTGTAAAGGGGCGTTCACAGTTACCCGGTATCGTTGAGCAGTACCTGAACGGTGAGTTTGAGTTGGATACTTTTATTACCCACACTATGGGTTTAGAAGACATCAACAAAGCCTTCGACCTGATGCACGAAGGCAAGTCGATCCGCACCGTGATCCACTTCGATAAGTAACCCAAACCAAGCCGTAAGCTGTCAGCCCTAAGCTAAAGATAAACTACTACAAGGGCATCGAGCTTCTCATTCCCATGCTCTGCGTGGGAATGTATGTCCCGAGTGGCGGCTCTGCGGTCGGTTTGGTCTACCTGACAGCTTGGCGCTAACAGCTGTCTCTTAAGGAGCTTTCATGCAAATTGTTCAACAACAAGTCTGTTTTGGTGGACGGCAAATTCGCTACCAGCACCACTCCAATGTGCTCAAATGCGATATGCAGTTTTCGGTGTTTTTACCGCCGCAGGCTGAGTTTGGCTCGGTGCCGGCAGTGTATTGGTTGTCGGGCTTAACCTGCAGTGATGAAAACTTCTCCAGTAAAGCGGGCGCCCAGCGTGTGGCAGCAGAGCTGGGATTAGCGTTGATCATTCCTGATACCAGCCCAAGAGGCGAAGGTGTGGCTGATGATGAAGACGGCGCCTACGACCTAGGCTTAGGGGCCGGCTTTTATGTGAATGCCACCCAAGCCCCCTGGAACAAGCACTATCAGATGTATGACTATGTGCTGAGCGAGCTGCCAGCCTTAGTCGAAGCGCAGCTGCCACTATCAAGCAAGCGCGCCATCAGTGGTCACTCCATGGGTGGGCACGGCGCTTTGGTGTTGGCACTGCGTAATCCTGAGCGCTTCGTGTCGGTGTCGGCGTTTGCGCCCATTAGTAACCCCAGTGATTGCCCGTGGGGTGAAAAAGCCTTAGGCGCCTATTTGGGTGCAGACCGAGAGATGTGGTCACACTATGACGCCAGCTTATTATTGTTAAGCAAAGGCTGCAGCTTGCCGATGTTGGTGGATCAAGGTGAGGCGGATAATTTCTTAGCCGAACAGCTAAAACCGCAAGTGTTGGTGCATGCAGCAAAAGCAGGCCACGCCGATTTAACCCTGCGTATGCAGCCCGGTTACGATCACAGCTACTACTTTATCGCCAGCTTCATCGAAGACCACCTGCGTTTTCATGCCGAGCATTTAAGTTAAGTCTGTTTAATTAAGCATTAAACTCAATTTTGTTAATCAAAGCCGCGTTGCGGCTTTTTTATTTTATAAAGCCCCAAGCTAAAACTTAATAATTAGGTGTTATTTTGAGCATTTAACGCCCCGCTCAGGTAATTCTGATATATTAGCCCGCATTAAAATCCCTTTGAACATGCCTTATAAGCTTACCCTAGACGTGAGTGATGTAAGCGATACACCTTAGAGGCTGTTATGCAGATGTTTCGGGCGCATAGGTTGGCCCCTTGGTTTAATCACCCGTTTTTGGGCTGCGAGCTGACCGCCGATGGGCTGGTGTTACATCTTAAGCGAGATCGCCATACGTTGGCGTGGCATGAGATCACAGCGCCACCTAAGTTGGCGCAAGGTCGGCGCTTGTATCGCTTGCACTTAAGCTGCGCGCAAGGTGACCTTGAGCTTGGCTGGTTGCCTAAAGCCGTAGCTGAGCCTTTATATGAAGCCGTTAATTTAGCTTGGTTTCGTTTTCAAGCGGCGCGTGTTTTGCCCTTGGCTGAATCTTGTTTAAGCCTTTTAGAGCTGGGCTATTTACGCCAGTCTCGCTGGCAGCGACTGAAAAAATTATTAGTGAAAGCGCGTAAAGCTCATGCCAATCTTGATTGGTCTGCATTAACGCCGCCAGTGGGATTGAGTGACAGGGAGGCGGCGACCTTAGAGTTAATGGCCACCTTAATGACGGCCGATGAAGCTTGGCGTGAGCAATGTTGCGAAGATTATTGCCAGCAAATGTTGGCCAGTTTTAGTGCATTATTTGATTCAATTGAGACACATCCGCTCACCGATGCGCAGCGTCTTGCTTGTGTGGTGGATGAGGACCATAACCTAGTGCTTGCTGGGGCTGGTTGCGGCAAAACCAGTGTCATGACGGCACGGGCCGCTTTTTTAGTAGCCTCGCAACAGGCCGAGCCAGATGAACTCTTGCTGTTGGCATTTGGTAATGAAGCGGCCAGTGAAATGGCCGAACGTTTGGCTGCGCGGCCCAGTACAGCTCAGGTTAAAACCAGCACCTTTCATGCATTAGGGCTCATGATCTTAAAACAGGCTCAGGGCGTGATGCCGGAGTTAAGTCCACTGGCGAGCCACGAAAATTCGCGTACTCAGGCGTTGGCGCAGTGGCTAGCGCAGTTATGTGCAGACGACCAAGCCTACGCGCTACAGGTGCACGATTGGTTGCGTCGTCATCGTTTTCAAGTCTTACCTCAGCCTGACTATCAGCGTGTGGCGCGCGAGTGGGCGCCTTTAGTGGCGGCACTTAAACTCTACGGCGAACCAGATAGCAGCGAGCTGGCTCCTGCCTTGGCTGAGCAACTGACGTTAGTGTTACCGCTGCTGCATCGTTATCAGCAAGAGTTAACCGAACAAGCTCAGATTGATTTTGACGACATGATAGAGCAGGCGACGGATATGGTGCGCCAAGGGCGATTTGTGGTGCCGTGGCGTTATATTTTGGTCGACGAGTTTCAAGATATCTCGGCCCCGCGAGCTGCACTCTTGCAAGCGTTACGCGACGCCGCACCTGAGTTGTCGTTATTTTGTGTGGGTGATGATTGGCAGGCGATTTATCGTTTTAGCGGCAGTGATGTCAGCTTAACCACCCACTTTGCCGACACCTTTGGCGCCAGTCGTATTACCAAACTGGATAAAAC
>JAHLFI010000136.1 GCA_018883865.1 Candidatus Oceanisphaera merdipullorum | reverse complement strand
GGATCGCGGGTACGGCGCACCACAATGCCTTCCCACAGGCACTGGATCATCAGCATCACCTGACTGGCACGCGCGGCGGCCAGAGCCAGCCCTCCCTGTTCCTTGGGACGAGTCAACCATTTTATTAGCTCTTGGCGCAGGGCAAGATCCGACTCTTGCACTGCGGCGGCCACGGCCAGATCGCGCGAGGCTTCGGCAGAAATTTCCAAGAACAGAGAAGGGCTCATGCCGTCGGTACGGCAGGGTTGGTCGCTGAAGGCATCCATAAACGCCGGTAGCAGTAGTTCGGGCCCGCCGTTCAGCTGGCCGATTTCTTCCCGTACCAGCTGCAATTGCTGGGTGATGATGGCCAATACCACATGGTGTTTATTATCGAAATAGCGATAAATCAGGCCAGGGCTCATTTGGGCTTCGTTGGCCAGTTCGGCCATGCTGGCACCATGAAAGCCGTGGCGTATAAAGCAGCAGCGGGCGGCGTAGAGAATACGCTCCCGCTGCTCCCGAGCCCGGGCTTGCGCCCGGGCCTGTGAGATTGTCGATTTCATTACTCCACCTGTTGCCAGCCACCACCCAGTGCCTTGTACAGGTTCACGCGGTTGCTCTGCTCGGTCAGTTGGGTATTGATCAGCGTCTGTTGGGCGCCGTACAGAGTGCGTTGTGCATCCAGCAGCTCAAAATAGCTGTCCTGGCCGGCATCGTAACGGGCGTTAGACAGCTGTTCGGTGCGGCTAGCGGAGGCCACCAGCGCCTGTTGCGAATCCAATTGCTCGGCCAAGCTGCGGGTTAGCACCAGGGCATCGGCCACCTCGCGAAAGCCACTCTGAATGGCTTTTTCATAGCTGGCGAGGGCAATATCCCGATCCGCTTGTGCCATACCAAGAGCGGCGCGCAAGCCCCCTCCTTGAAAGATAGGTATATTCAATTGCGGCATAACGCGCCAGATCTGGGTGCCGCCGTCGAACAGGCCGTCTAGCTCGTTACTGGCAGTGCCTATACTGCCGGTCAGCCTGATTGAAGGAAAGAAGGCGGCGCGTGCAGCGCCGATATTAGCGCTGGCAGCCTGCAATACGTATTCCGCCTGCTGCACATCTGGCCGGCGCAGCAAGACCTCGGAAGGCAGTCCTGCAGGCAAGGGTTGCAGACCGCTGACTTCGAAACTCACTTCATCTGGCAACAGCTCGGGCGCGATGGGCGCCCCCACCAATAAGGTAAGGGCATTAATGTCTTGGGCCACTTGGCCACGGAAGCGGGCCAGATCGGTCTGGGCGGTTGCTACTGACGTCTGGGCTTGGCTCAGATCCAGCCCAGATAAATCACCCAGCTCGTGGCGTCGTTCAGTCAGCGTTAGCGCCTCTTGCCGATTTTTTAACGTGTTTTCGGCCAGCTGCACCAGCCTGCGATCCGCGGTCAGGGTCAGGTAGGCGTTGGCTACTTCCGCCACCAGTGTGAGCTGAGCGGCGCGGCGCGCCTCTTCCTGTGCCAGATACCGGTTCAAAGCGGCCTCGCTCAGGTTGCGTACCCGACTAAACAGATCCAGCTCGAACTCGGCAATGCCAAGGTTGGCGCTGTACTGATCGGTCACTCCGTTGGCCGGTGTTAGTCGGCCCCGTTCCAGGCCGCCGCTGGCGGCCACGGACGGCAGCCGGTCTGCCCGCTCAATACGATACTGGGCTCGGGCCTTTTCTACGTTGAGTAGGGCGACCCGCAGATCTCGGTTGTTGGTCAGGGCCTGTTCGATCAGGCCTTGTAGCTGTTTATCGGTAAAAAATTCACGCCAACCGATATCGGCAACCGGAGTTTCTGCACCTGTGGTCAATGCAGGAATGGGCCAGTCGGCATTTAGTTGCGGATTGGCGGCCGGTACCGCCGGCGCCAGATTGGCACAGCCGGACAACAGCAGGCTGGTGGCCAGCGCTAGACTGGTCAGCACGGGTTTAGTCATTTTTTGTCTCTCCTGTCTGCGGAGCAGCGTCCACTGTAGTTGCTTCTTGCGTGCGGCCGAACAGGCGCTGTATCACCACAAAGAATAATGGAATAAAGAACAGTCCCAGCAGGGTACCGACCAGCATGCCACCTAGCACACCTGTGCCGATGGCGTTCTGAGCGCCGGAGCCAGCACCGCTGGCGATGGCCAAGGGTAGCACCCCTAAACCGAAGGCCAGCGAGGTCATTATTATGGGCCGCAGGCGGTCGCGCACTGCCGTCATGGTGGACTGAATCAGGCTCATGCCGCGCTGCTCTAAATTCTCCTTGGCAAATTCCACGATCAGAATGGCGTTTTTACTGGTCAGGCCTATGGTGGTGAGCATGGCTACCTGAAAGTAGACATCCCGGTCCATGCCCATGAGGCTGGCGGCCAGCACTGTGCCAAGCACGCCTAGTGGCGCGACCATCAGCACGGCGGTAGGAACGGTCCAGCTTTCATAGAGTGCTGCCAAACACAGGAATACCACCAGCAGCGACAAGCTGTACAACAACGGCGTCTGAGAGCCGGCTTGGCGTTCCTGATAGGACAACCCGCTCCATTCCATATCGATGCCAGCAGGCAGCTGGCTGACTAAGCGTTCAATTTCTTCCATCGCCTCACCGGAGCTTACGCCAGTGGCTGCGGAGCCGTTGATCTCCATGGCCGGTACGCCGTTATAGCGTTCCAGTCGTGGTGAACCGTAGTCCCAGTGGTAGCTGGCAAAAGATGAGAAAGGCACCATCTTGCCCGCACTGTTACGTACCGACCACTGTGAAAAGTCTTCCGGCACCATACGGAAGGGCGCATCGGCCTGCACGTATACCTTCTTGACCCGACCTCGGTCGATAAAGTCATCGATATAGCTGCCACCCCAAGCGGTTGACAGGGTGGCGTTGATGTCTGCCATCGACAGCCCCAAGGCGGCGGCCTTGTACTGATCAATATCGAGGCGGAACTGGGGTGTATCGTTCATGCCGTTAGGACGCACGCTGCTCAGCAGCGAGCTTTGGCCTGCCATACCCAACAATTGGTTGCGGGCATTGACCAGGGCGTCATGACCCAAGCTGGCGTTGTCCTTCAGGTAGAATACGAAGCCGCCCGAGGTGCCCAGTTCTGGCATGGCCGGAGGCGGAAAGGCGAAGGCCATGGCGTCCTTGAACTGACTAAGCGCAGCCATGGCCCGACCGGCCACTGCGCCCACGCTCATTTCGGGCGTTTCCCGTTCGGACCAGTCTTTCAGTTTCACAAAGGCTAGGCCCATGTTTTGGCCTGTGCCACCAAAGCTGAAGCCTTGTACGCTGAACACAGACTCAATGACTTCTTTTTCATTTTGTAAAAAGTGGTCTTCCAGCTGGATGATGGACTCCATGGTCCGTTCTTGGGTTGCACCTACTGGGGTCTGGATCTGGGCGAACAGTATCCCCTGATCTTCCGGTGGCAAGAAGGCACTGGGTAAACGCAGGAACAGCACTATCATCACCGCCGACAGGGCTAGAAACACCATCATGAAGCGTTTGCTGCGGGTAAGCACGCCATGGACGCCGCGCTGGTACTTGCCGCTGGTGCGGTCGAAGTTGCGGTTGAACCAGCCGAAAAAGCCTTTGGTGCCGTGGTGATCGCCCTTTTTCAGAGGCTTGAGCATGGTGGCGCACAGCGCCGGGGTCAGCACTATGGCCACCAATACTGACAATGCCATGGCCGAGACGATAGTGACGGAGAACTGCCGGTAAATCACGCCGGTTGAACCGCCAAGAAAGGCCATGGGTACGAATACTGCCGATAACACTAGGCCGATGCCCACTAAGGCGCCGGTGATCTGATCCATTGACTTACGGGTCGCCGCCAGCGGAGACAGACCTTCCTCGCTCATGAGACGCTCGACGTTCTCCACCACTACGATGGCATCATCCACCAGCAGGCCAATGGCCAGTACCATGGCAAACATGGTCAGCATGTTGATCGAGAAACCGAGTGCCGCCAGCACTCCGAAAGTACCCAGTAGTACTACTGGGACGGCAATGGTAGGGATCAGGGTGGCCCGAAAGTTCTGCAAAAACAGATACATTACTAAGAACACCAGCACTATGGCTTCGATCAGTGTCTTGATTACGCTCTCAATAGATACCTTAACGAAAGGTGTGGAGTCATACGGGATCACAGCAGTCATGCCTGCGGGGAAGAACGGCTTCAGCTCCTCCAAAGTCTGGAGCACAGCGCCAGCGGTATCCAGAGCGTTGGCACCGGTGGCCGCCGAGATCGCCATCCCAGCTGCGGGATTACCGTTATAACGACTGATGAAATCGTAGTTTTCAGCCCCCAATTCTATACGCGCTACATCGCCTAGGAGCAGGCTAGAGCCGTCGGAGTTGCTGCGCAGTACTATGTTGCGGAACTGTTCCGGTGTCTGCAAACGATCTTGTGCTGTGATAGTGGCGTTGAGCTGTTGACCGGGCACTGCGGGGGTACCACCAAGCTGGCCTACGGCCACCTGTGCATTCTGCGCTCGTATGGCAGCCGTGACATCATCGGTAGACAGTGAATAGGTTTCAAGTTTGCTCGGATCCAGCCAGATGCGCATCGCGTATTCGGAGCCGAACACCTGCAGCGTACCTACACCGGGCACTCGGCTAAGCGGATCGACCAAGCTGGCATTGATGTAATCAGCGATATCGTCCTTATCCATGCTGCCATCTTCTGATACGAAGCCAAGCACCATCAGAAAGCCACTGCTCGACTTGCTCACATCTACCCCTTGGCTTTGTACGGCCTGGGGTAAGAGTGGCATGGCCAGTTGTAGCTTGTTCTGGACCTGCACCTGAGCGATATCCGGATCGACGCTGTTTTCGAAGGTCAGGGTGAGTGAAGCCTGGCCGTTGGCCTGACTGGTAGCGGACATGTACAGCAGACCGTCTAGGCCTTTCATGTTCTGCTCGATGATCTGGGTCACCGAGTCTTCTACTACCTTGGCGGAAGCGCCTGGGTAGGTTGCGTTAATGGTCACCGACGGCGGTGCTATGGTCGGGTACTGAGAGACCGGCAGCAGGAGGATAGATAGCGCCCCTGCCAGCATGATGAAAATTGCGATCACCCAAGCGAAGATGGGGCGATCGATAAAGAAACGGGCCATTAAGGTCTCCTTAAGACTGAGGGGCGTCGGTGTTGACTTCGAGCGAGCTCACCTTGGCAGGCTGAGCTTCGACCACGCGTACCTCGGCACCGGGCTGTACTTTCTGTAGACCTTCGATGATCACTCTATCCCCTGCAGTCAGACCGCTTTCTAGCAGCCACTTGTCGGCGAGGGCTTGGCTTACTACCACAGCGCGCTGTTCGACCTTATTGTCGTCATTTACCACTAGAACAGAGGCGTTACCTTTTGGATCCCGTGCGACACCTTGCTGTGGTACCAGCAGTGCGTTGGCGCGCTCGCCTCGGCCAAGCTCTGCACGTACGTACATGCCGGGCAACAGCAGCTGATCTGGGTTAGGAACTTCTACTCGCAGCAGGAAGCTGCCGGTGCTTTCATCCACAGTGGCTTCGCTGAACGCCAGTCGACCTTTGTGCTCATAAGGAGTGCCGTCTTCCAACAATATGGTGACCGGTACGTCGTTTGTGGTACTCAGGGTACCGGCGGCGAGTTCCCGGCGTAGCTGGAGCAGCTCGCTGCTGGACTGAGTCAGATCAACATAGATGGGATCCAACTGCTGGACTGTCGCCAGAACGTCACTTTGGTTAGCAGTGACCAAGGCACCTTGGGTGACGGCTGATTTGCCGATACGACCGCTGATGGGCGCTGTGATACGGGCGTAATTGACCCGAATTTGGGCACTTTGCCGCGCGGCTTTCGCCGCGGCGAGATCGGCCTCGGACTGGCGCAGGGTGGCGATGGCTGTTTCGTTATTTTGGCGGCTGATTGCATCTATCTTGACTAGCTCGGCGGAGCGGGCGGCATTGAGCCGGGCCGAGGTAAGGGTGGCTTCAGCTCGAGCCTGAGCGGCGCTGGCGCTGGCCAGTTCGGCTTGGTAGCTGGCGTCATCCAGCTGATACAGCGGCTGGCCGGCCTTGACCAAGCCACCTTCCGTGAACAGGCGTTGTTTGACGATACCGTCCACCTGAGGTCGTACTTCGGCGGTTAGGAACGCGGCGGTACGGCCGGGCAGCTCTCGGAGCAGAGTCAGGCTCTGAGGTTTCAGCGTCGTCACTACCACTTCGGGTGAGGGGCCGCTCTGGCCGGATGTCTGTGAGGGTGGCTGGCTGTCGCAGGCCATCAGGCCAAGGCCTGACAGTGCCCCGACCAGAACCATACGGGACGGAAATGTGCGCAATGACATAGTGGATCTCGCTTGCATGCTGGATGTAGTTATTGGGAATTGGAATGAGTGAACGATCATTCATTTTTCACAGAATGAACGATCATTCATTCGATTTCAAGTGAAAAATTTGCTTCGGAAGCGCGAGCCAGTGCATTGATAGCGCCTTTACGGCAAGTGCTAGCAGAACCTTTTGGGAGAGGTGAAATGATACCGAGGTAGCCAGCGGACGCGAGCAGAGGCTTAATCGGCGGAATGCCAGCGGTATTCGTTGTTGTAGTTTTGCAATAATCTATGGCCTTGCTCGCTTTGCGGATTGTTTAATACTTTTTGGGTGGGGCCAGCTTCGATGACGTGGCCATCATGTAATAAAATCAGTTGATCGCTGATATGGCGCACCACACCTAAGTCGTTGGCGACTAAGACATAAGACAGGCCTAAGCGAGTTTGCAAGTTGAGCAAGAGGTTGATGATCTGCGAGCGCACCGAAATATCCAGATTAGAAATGGCTTCATCGGCCACGATAATATTGGGCGACAAGATCAAGGCTCGCGCTAAGGCCACCCGCTGTTTTTGGCCGGTAGAGATCATTTGCGGATAAAAATGATAGTGATCCGGTAATAAACCCACCATGCGTAAGGTATCCAGTACCAGTTCATGACGCTGAGCCGCATCGAGAGTGGTATTCAGGCTAAGTGGCATCTCTAAAATTTGACCAATATGGCTGCGCGGATTGAGTGAGGTATTCGGGTCTTGAAAAATCATGCGCATCAGCTGGCAGCGTTTTTTGTCATCACCGGGTTCAATTTTTTCGCCATCGATATAAATGTTGCCCTGCGTCGGCGGCATCACGCCGGCCAATACCTTGGCCAGCGTGCTTTTTCCTGATCCGGAGTCGCCCATAATGGCCAAAGTTTGGCCGCGCTCTAGGGTAAACGACAAGGGATGGAAGGCCACCTTGCTGACTTTGCGAAAAAATCGACTGTGAGTGATGAAGCTGCGGCTTAAGTTATCCACTTTTAGAAGCGGCACTTGCCCGCCAGTGGTGGGTTTGGCTTGCACTTGATCCATCCAGCTTTGGCTGATTGGGGCGCGTTCCTGCGGGCTGAGGTAGTTAGATGCTTGGCTCATTTCGTCTTCGGCTCCGGCATATTCAGCGGAAAGTGGCAGTAATAACTCTGGCCTTTGTATTTGGCAAGTGGCGGTGTTTGCACGCATTTTTTCTGGGCGTTGGGGCAGCGCGGGCCTAAACGACAGCCAATGGGTAAGCTTTGTAGGGGCGGTATGGCGCCGGGCAAGGTGTTTAATCGCGCCTTATGAGGCAAGCTACCATCTAAGTCTGGCATCATCTGTAGTAGGGCGGCCGTATAAGGATGGTGCGGTGTGTTAAGCACTTGCTCGCGGCTGCCAGACTCCACCGCTTGGCCACAATACATAACGGTAATGTTATTGGTGAGTTGGGCAAAGGTGGTGAGATCGTTACTGATCAATAGGATAGTCGTTCCCGACAGTTTATTTATCCGTTCTAGTTGACGTAAAATTTGCGCCTGATTAGAGGCCTCTAAGGCATTTGTCGGTTCATCGGCAATCAAGAGCCGAGGTTGATTGGCGATGGCCATGGCAATCATCACTTTCTGACATTCGCCTTCTGATAGCTCAAACGGATAAGCATTGATCACCTCTCGTGAGTCGCGAATGCCCACTCTGTGTAGTAAAGACACGGCTTCTTTATGGCGCCAGTTCCAATGTTTCCAATGCCAATGTTGCCAGTTCCTACGCTGCAACCAACTTCCACCTTTACCGATTTGGCGGGCCGGCATGGCTTCTTTAAGTTGAGCGCCGATTTTTTCTGACGGATCTAAACAACTAGACGGCTCTTGAAACACCATGGCGATATCTCGGCCCATGATGCGCCGTCGTTCGGCTGGCGACAGGCTCAAGAGGTCGATATTATCAAAATGCAGGCGGTCGGCCGTGACATGCCACGTCTTTTTGGCGATGCCGACTATGGTTTCTGCCACTAAGCTCTTACCCGAGCCCGACTCACCGACTAGCCCCCTTATTTCTCCATCGCTGAGCGTTAAATTAAATTTATCCACCGCCTTTACCCAGCCTTGGGGCGTTTCAATTTCGATGGTGAGATTGCGAATATCGAGTAGCGCCATTAGTCCATTACCTCATTAATCGCTTGGCGTAGCCCTTCGCCTACCATGTTGACCACCAACACCGAAGTCAAAATGGCCAAGCCCGGCAAGGCAACTGTCCAAGGAGCGATGTAAACTAACTCCATGGCATCTGCCAGCATGGTGCCCCACTCTGGTTTGGGTGGCTGCGCGCCTAACCCTAAAAAACCGACCGCAGTAATATCCAAAATAGCCACCGATAAACCGCGGGTGGTTTGGCTGACGATAGTGTCACTTAAGTTTGGCAGCACCCCATAACGCAACATGTGCCAGCGGGTGCCGCCATCTAAGCGCAAGGCGGTCAGGTATTCTTTTTGCATCTCGTGAGACACCGCATTGTAGATGGCGCGGGTAAATTGCGGCGTTAGCGCTAGCGTAATGGCAATCAAGGTATTGAGCAGGCTGGGCCCTAAAATAGCGACGAAGATGATCGCCAGTAATAAAGAGGGAATCGATAAGAAGGTATCCAGTAAATGATTGAGCAGGCTGGCCCGATAGCCTCTACTCATGCCCGCGATAATACCGATACCCCCGCCCACTAAGAGTGCCACTAATACCGCGAGGACCCCATTGCCAAAGGTGAGGCGGGTGCCATATATGAGGCGCGATAATAGGTCACGGCCTAAGTCATCTGTGCCTAAGAAAAAGTCAATGTTGCCCTTCGCAGCCCAAGAGGGGGGCAGTAACAAGGTGCCGCTAAATTGAGCGGTGGCCGTGTATGGCGCTAGCCAAGGGGCGAGCAGGGTCAATAAAGATAATAAGCCTAAGCCCCATAAGCCAATCATGGCCAGCATGTTGCGCTTAAATACCGCCCACGTTTGTTCTCGGGGGGAGCGTACGTGCACTTCTGGATAAATATTACCCCTGACTGGCATAGATGGCTCTCCTTCTCGCGGGGTATATCAAGGTCGACAGCACCTCTATGATGGCACTGGCGACTATGGTGAAGGTCGCGATGGCCAAGGTGCCGCCCTTGATGGCGGCATAATCTTGTAAGGCAATGCTGGTTATCAACCAGCGGCCTAGACCGGGCCAGTCAAACACCACTTCTGTCATGATGGCGGATGTCAGCACGGTTCCAAACTGTAAGCCGAGGGTGGGAATGGCCATGGGAAAAGCATTGCGCAGGCCGTGGCGCAAAATCACGTAATTTTCGCTTAAGCCCTTGGTGAGTGCGGCGCGAATATAGTTTTGCTTAAGCACGTCGAGCAGAGCACTGCGAATTTGGCGGATCACTTCTGTGGTCGGTACTATGGCCAGTACCAAGGCGGGTAGCACTAAATGGCGCAGAGCATCCAAAAAGGCCGGCCAGCGATAGGGCGAGTCGTGGAGCAAGGTATCGATAGTCATGATAC
Organism: Candidatus Oceanisphaera merdipullorum; assembly: GCA_018883865.1. Taxonomy (GTDB): domain Bacteria; phylum Pseudomonadota; class Gammaproteobacteria; order Enterobacterales; family Aeromonadaceae; genus Oceanimonas; species Oceanimonas merdipullorum. The sequence goes on along the minus strand of JAHLFI010000136.1, from coordinate 15,955 downwards.
CGGTGACTTGCTTGGTGTCATAGATCAAGCTCAATTGTCCGGAGACAGGCAGCCAACCTAAATTAAGCGAGAAAAACGTCACCAGCAGTATGCCTAACCAAAAGACAGGTACCGAGTAACCGATTAAGGTGCCGGTTAAAATCATAGTGTCTTGCCAGCGATTTAAATGCAGTGCGGCCCAGGTGCCCGCAGGCACACCCACCAGTAATGAGATCATAAAGGCCGCCAAGCACAGCTCTAAGGTGGCGGGAAAGTATTGGCTTAATGCCCCCAATATCGGTAAGCCAGTAACACTCGATACCCCAAAATCGCCGGCAGCAAGCTGCTGGATAAACTGACCATAACCCTCAATAAAGTGAGCGTGCGGCGCGTCTTGCAGCTGAAATTCCAGCGCATAGGTGACCAGCGTCAACAACAAGAGGGTGCTGAGCAGTAGCGCTAACCGACGTAATAAATAAAGCAGCATGCTTATTCCTTTTCAGATCGCTGAAAGTTAACGCCGCCGTAAGGCAAGAGTTGCAAGCCAGAGACTGAGCGTCGATAAGACAAGTGCCGTTGGCTGTGTGCCAAGGGAATCAAGGCGACATCAAGGTCAGCCAAATATTGTGCCGCTTGGTAATAGGCGTGGCGGTGAGCACGCTCAGTGTCCACCCGCGCCAAGTTTAATTCGGCATCAAAGGTCGAATTACACCAACGGCTGGCATTCGTGCCGGCACTAATAGCGCGACAGCTCAGTAAGTTGCGTAAGATATTGTCGGGGCTGGGAATATCGGCGGACCAGCCGGTTAACACCGCATCGTGCTGGCCGGTGAGCAGCATGTTGCGCAACATCTCTTCGTTCAAGTCCCGCAAGGTGAGTTTAATGCCCAAAGGCGCCAATTGTTGCTGCAACAATTGGCCTGTTTTTAGAGCATCGGGGTTATAAGTACGGGAACCCGCCGGCATCAAGAGCGTCATCTTAACACCCGCACTTAATCCCGCTTCAGCCAGGAGTTGGCGCGCCCTTGCTACATTTTGCTCATAGCCGACATGGCGATCAAAGTGCGTTTCTGTAGTCTGTGTTTCTGTCGTTCGGGTCTCAGGGGGAGAAACTGGGGGCTGATTTTCCATCGCTTGGTCCTGCTGTTGCCATAAGGCATTGGGCAATAAAGTATCGGCTTGGGTGGCGCGGCCAAAGTACACCGCCTGCACTATGTCGTCTTTATTGATCGCTAGGCTAATGGCTTTACGTACTCTTACATCATCAAAGGGCGCCTTTTGGGTGTTGAACGCTAATACCGAGGTGTTGATGCCGGCGGCGGCAGTGAGTGCTAAATCAGGGTGTTTTTGGATCACCTCTAGCTGGCTGGCGGCCGGATTAGCCATGGCATCACATTCGCCGGCTAATAATTTGGCTAAGCGCTTGGAAGACTTAGGCGTGATATCAAACACCAATTGACTCGAGTTACTGCCCGTTTGCCAATAATCAGGATGGCGGAGGTAACGAATAAATTCGTCCGGTCGATAAAAGTTTAATAAGAAAGGCCCTGTGCCAATGGGTTTTTGATCCAGCAATTGTGGTGTGTTGGCGGCCAGTAACTGGGCGCCGTATTCGCCAGATAAGATCACCGCATAATCACTGGCTAAATAATATAAGAAATCTGCATCCGCATAATTAAGCACAAATTCGACTTCGTGCTCGTCTATTGCCCGCACCTCTTGGACCAGCTGCGCCCAGTTGATGGTGTCAAAAAAGGGATAATGGCCGCCGCTGACTTGATGATAAGGGTGTTGGGAGTCGGTAATGCGGGTAAAGCTAAAAACCACATCGTCGGCAGTTAGCGCCCGAGTTGGGCTAAACCCGTCGGTGTGATGAAAACGGATATTTGGCTGCAAATGAAAACGATAGCGTAAGCCGTCTTCACTGCGTTGCCACTGGTTGGCTAAGGCGGGAGCTATGGCTTGGCTAACAGGGTCTAGCGCCAACAAGCGGTCATAGATTTGATGCGCGGTGGCGTCCAGGGTTTCGGTAGAGATAACCAGCTGCGGATTAAAGCTTAACGGACTGCTGGCCGTGCAAAATAAGAGGCTATTGTGCGCTAAGTTCGCGTCTTTTTCATTGCACCCAGCCAATACCAAAGTAGGTAACAGTGCCCAGAGCCATAAACGCATGCTTAATCCTTGTCGTGTCGTCGTTCGTCGTGAGGCAGATGTGGGGCATGTTTGCGCAGTAAACCCCGTAGCTGATGATAACTCAAACCCAATAACTCGGCCGCTTGGCGTTGCTGATAATGACTTTGGCTTAAGGCGGCGCGCAGCCAAGCTAATTCTTGTTGTGCCAAATGCGCCTTTAAGTCCTGTGGCAACACCAAAGGGTCTTGGGTACTCTCGAGCCTTGGGTCTGCGATGGCCGGTCTCACTTTTACTGGCTCTTCTAGTACTGGTCTGTCTATTACTTGGCCATCTGTTCCCCGCTCAACACCCGCAGCGCCACCACTTATGGGCACGTGATTAACCAAAGGGGGAGCGAGTGTCATGCTCGTTGGCCGCCAAGGCGAAGCAAAGGGGTCCAAATACAGAACAGTTAGCTCTTCATCGGCGTGACCTTGACGATATAGGCTGCGTTCAATGACGTTTTTTAGCTCTCGCACATTGCCCGGCCAGCCAAAGTCCAGTAGTTGCTGGTGTACGCTGGCACTGAAACCTGCGAACAGCGGCCAGCCTAGCTCCATACAAAAATTTACCGCAAAATGCTCAGCCAACTGAATAATATCGAGGCCCCGGGCTCGCAGGGGCGGCAATGTAATCACATCGAAGGCTAATCTATCAAGCAAATCGGCTCTAAAATCCCCTTTTTCTGCCATTGTAGGCAAGTCTTGATTGCTGGCGCACACCAAGCGTACGTCTACGCGCACCGGTTGGCTTCCACCCACGCGCTCGAATTCGCCGTACTCGATAACACGCAGCAGCTTTTCTTGCAGCCTAAGGCTGGTGCTGGCCAATTCATCTAAGAATAAGGTGCCGCCATTAGCTCGCTCAAAGCGACCTAAGTGGCGTTTTTGCGCGCCGGTAAAGGCGCCGACTTCATGGCCAAACAGCTCACTCTCGAGCAGGGTATCGGCTAAGGTGGCGCAATTTATCGAGACAAAAGGCTGTTGCCAACGCTGTGATAAATAATGCAAACGGTGGGCGATAAGCTCCTTACCCGTGCCACGCTCACCGACCACCAATACCGGTTTAGTTAACTGCGCCAATTGATAAGTTTGCTCCAGTATCCCGAGCAGGGCGTTGGATTGGCCGATTAATTCAGGTTTCATGGTTGAACTTTATCGATATTTTTTGGTTAATTTATACAAATATTAGTTAATTTCGCCATGCTAGTAAATGTGCTACGGCGCTAACAATTAAATATCTATATTTATCAGTGGTTTATTTTTTTCATATTGTTGGCATGCAACTTGTATTACCTAAGTAACAAGAAATGGCAGTTGCCAGTATCAAGCTGAACCTGAGATTTTCTGTTATTACCTTGTCTTTAATATTGCCACGCCACGCATTTTTCGTCGGGCTGGCAACCCGTTATAAATAGGAGCTTTCAATATGAGTGTTTTTTCCCGTTTAGCCGACATCGTCAACGCTAACTTAAATTCCATTCTCGATAAGGCCGAAGATCCGGCAAAAATGGTGCGCTTGATCATTCAAGAAATGGAAGATGAGCTAGTGCGTGAGCGCTCAAATTTAGCGCGTTTTTTGGCCGAGAAAAAAGAAGTATTACGCCACGTTGAACGCCATCAGGATCGAGTGACAGAGTGGCAGAGTAAGGCTGAGCTGGCGTTAAGTCGCGAACGTGAAGACTTGGCTCGCGCGGCCTTATTAGAAAAGAGTAAGCAACAAGAATTACTCAATGCTCTGCAGCGTGAGCAGCAGGTGGTGAGCGAGAGTATCGATAAGTTGGCTGAGGCCATTAGCGCGCTGGAAGCCAAGTTATTGGATGCACGCGCTCGCCAGCAGGCCATGCAATTGCGTGAACGCAGCGCCCAAAGTCGCATTAAGGTACAAGAGCGGGTGCGCGTGAGTGAAACCAGCTCTGCGGTTGACAAGTTTGAGCGCATGGAGCGCAAAATTGATGAGCTAGAGGCCAAGGCCGACATTTATAGCCAAGCGTCTGGCTTAGAGCAATCCTTTGCCGAGCTGGAAGTGGACGACGCCATTAGCCGCGAGCTGGAAAAATTAAAAGCTAAAATGTATCCCCCTACCGCCGGCGCCGATGCGAGTGCCAATAAGCATGAAAAAATCGTCGCCGATCTGGATAAGGAGCAATAATGTCTGAGCTCATCTATGCCTTATCGGGGCCGCTAAAAATATTTTTATTGTTGGTGGTGCCGATTTGGTTAGTGTTGCATTATCGCGCTAAGCGCTACCTTGATCAGGGGCTCGATGAACAGGCAAGGCAGCGTTTGGAGCAAGCTCTGGTACAAGCCGAGCAACTCACCGAGCGCGTAGCCACCTTAGAGCGACTGTTAGATCAGGAGGTGCCAAAATGGCGTCAACCTTAATTAATCTGTATCGCGATAAGCGTAATGGTAAGTTAGGCGGCGTCTGTGCTGGCATTGCACGCCACTTTGGTATCGAGCCTTGGCTGGTGCGTGTGCTGGCGGTAACTTGCCTGATTTTTACCAGTTTTTTGACCTTGATCTTCTACATTGCCGCTTGGTTATTGCTCGATGATAAGCCGACGGATCCTGCGGCTCAATCTAGCCACATTAAAACGGCCAGTTGGCAGTCGGGGTTGTCGGCCGATGAAGCGCTTACCCGCCTAGAAAGCAGCTTACAAGGTCTTAATACGCGGGTGGTCACCTTGGAGCGCCTACTCACTTCGGCGGAGTTTAGGGTGCGTCGTGAGTTTAATGAGCTGGATAAACAATAAGCCGTCCGCTTAATGGCGTTTTTGAACCACACTTAAAGGGTTTCTGAAGCACACTTAAAGGCGCGACTGCTAACCGTGCCTTCTTAAGCTCACTGCTAACGCCCACCGCTAATCTAACTCGCTGCTAATATAGCTGAGTAAAGTAGCGCATGCGGTGCATGTTGAACCTATGTACAATTTGATATTTAACGATAACCAATGAGGATCAAGCATGAATATCGATAAATTAGTCAGTCAGTTTTTGGGTAATAAATTGGGTAATAAATCGGGTTCTAATTCAGGCTTAAATTCGGGATTAGAGCAAGTCAGCCGTTTGGTTAAAGGTGCAGGGTTTGGTAAAGGGGCGGCGGCAGGGGGTATTTTAGGACTATTAATGAGTAGCAAGGGTGGGCGTAATATGGCGGGTGGCTCGCTAAAATATGCCGGTCTTGCCGCCGCAGGCGCCATGGCTTTCAAGGCTTATAAAAGTTGGCAACAAAACCAGAGTCCCGCTCAAACGCAAGCTGCAACCAGTGCTGACTTACAGGCACGAGATGCGCATTTGGCAAGCCAAGGTGTAGAGCAGACTTCCTTTCAGCTGTCATTAATCAGCGCCATGATAGCGGCTGCAAAAGCAGACGGTCATATCGATAACGCCGAGCAGGCGCACATATTTTCGCAAGTTGAAGAGATGGGCTTAGCAGCGTCAGAAAAGGCCTTGGTGTTTGACATGCTATCGGCAACGCCGTCATTGGCAGATATTGCAAGCAGTGCGAGCAATACCGAGCAAGCGGCAGAATTATATCTGGCCTCAAGATTGGTGATAGATCCAGATCAAGCCGTTGAGCGTGCATATTTGGAGGCATTGGCGCATAAGTTGAACTTACCAAATGACTTGGTGGCGCATCTTGAGCAACAGGCAGTACAAGGTATTGAACTATAAAGTATGAGGGAATAAAGCGGTAAAAAATTTGGGGTGACCGACGGGGCTCGAACCCGCGACAACCGGAATCACAATCCGGGACTCTACCAACTGAGCTACGATCACCAAAGATGGTGCGCCCTGCAGGATTCGAACCTGCGGCCACCCGCTTAGAAGGCGGGTGCTCTATCCGACTGAGCTAAGGGCGCACTGCATTACATTTCTCCATAACGCCATGATAAATAACGTCAAGGTGTAACGGGGCAGCATATTACCCCCTTGCACGGCCGCGGTCAACGGCTTTATCCCTCTCGCGCTCGCCAATGTGCCTAATAGATATTATGTCTGCAAAATAGCGGCCCTGCTCAAGCGGCTTGCTTACCAAAGCCGATAAAAAATGCGACAATCGGCGCAGGTTTTTAAAGGTGAGAATCAACGCAGATGTCAGCTCAAATAATCGATGGAAAAGCGATTGCACAGGCAGTACGTAGTCAGGTAGCAGAACGTGTCGCAGAACGCACGCGCGCCGGCAAACGTCCCCCAGGCCTAGCGGTCATATTGGTCGGTGCCAATCCGGCCTCACAGGTGTACGTGGGTAGTAAACGCCGCGCATGTGAAGAAGTGGGATTTATTTCTAAGTCTTATGATTTGCCCAAAGACACCACGGAACAGCACTTGCTGGCCTTGATCGATGAGCTGAATAATGATGCCACCATAGACGGTATTTTGGTGCAATTGCCATTGCCTAATCACATTGACAGCACGCCGGTTATTGAGCGCATTCATCCTCATAAAGACGTTGATGGCTTTCACCCCTACAACATAGGTCGCTTGGCACAGCGTATTCCGGCCCTGCGCCCTTGCACGCCAAAAGGTATAATGACGTTAATTGAGCGCAGCCACATTAAAACGCATGGCTTAAATGCGGTAGTGGTGGGGGCTTCTAATATAGTGGGCCGCCCCATGACCTTAGAGCTGTTATTAGCTGGTTGTACTACGACGACCTGTCATCGTTTTACCGAAGATTTAAAAACTAAGGTTGGCGAAGCGGATTTATTAGTAGTGGCGGTGGGTAAGCCTGGCTTTATTCCCGGCAGCTGGATTAAACCCGGCGCCGTGGTGATTGATGTGGGCATTAACCGTTTAGACGATGGTCGCTTAGTGGGTGATGTGGAATATGAGGCCGCCGCCGAGCGCGCCGCTTATATAACGCCTGTCCCTGGTGGTGTTGGCCCCATGACGGTGGCTTCCTTAATGGAAAATACCTTGATTGCCTGTGAACGCTATCACGATCAATAACGCTTAAGCCTAACCACAAAGACGCCTTATCATTCAGGCTCTATCCTTTATAAGGATTTATCTTTTATAAGGAAAGACCATGCAGTGGCCCAGCAAAGATGTGCTTTACACGGTTATCTTTGGTACCGAAACTCCGGCGGGCCGCCGTTTTGATCTGGCGCTAATCGTTGCCATTCTACTCTCTATTACCGTACTGTTCCTGGACTCCATGAGTGCGATACGCGCTCAATTTGGTCCTTTACTCTATGGCTTAGAGTGGGCTTTTACCCTGCTGTTTACCATTGAATACGCTGTGCGTATTTATTGTGCGAAAAACAGGCTGGCCTATATGCGCAGCTTTTACGGCGTGATCGACATGCTCGCCGTGCTACCCACTTATTTAGCTGTGTTTATCCCAGGTGCTAGCATTTTGCTAATGGTGCGCCTGCTGCGCGTTTTTCGCATCCTGCGGATCTTAAAACTAATCCGTTATGTTAATGAAGCTAATGTGTTGCTACGCTCGCTGAATCAGAGTCGCCGTAAAATAATGGTATTCTTCGGCAGTTTATTTATTTTGGTGACGCTGTTCGGCTCTTTGTTATATGTCGTTGAAGGTCCAGAAAATGGCTTTACTAGCATACCACTCAGTATTTATTGGGCCATAGTGACCATTACTACCGTCGGCTTTGGCGATATTACGCCACAAACCCCCTTGGGGCAGGGTATTGCCGCCGTGACTATGTTAATGGGCTACGCCATTATTGCCGTGCCCACCGGTATTATTACCGCTGAGATCGGGAGAGAAATGCGCCGTGACTATAATAATCGCTATTGCCCACAATGTGATAAAAGCGGTCACGACCCAGATGCGATTTATTGTAAATATTGCGGAGCCGAGATGGAAGTTGCCATTGAAGATGAGGCTCATCGACATTAACAAGAGGCAGTTAACTGACCATGGTAGTCAACAAACACTCAAATATAAAAAGGGAGCCTAGGCTCCCTTTTTATAAAATTACAATTTAACAAGAAAAATTTACTGCACGTCAGCTTTCAATTCTTCTAATTTTTTGTCTGCGGCAGCGGCTGCATCTTCAACAGCATCTTGCGCTTTATCTACTTGCTCGCCGGCGCTTTCTTTAACGTCTTCTGCTTTTTCTTTCACATCTTGTGCGGCCGCGTCTAATCGCTCACCGGCATTTTCCAAGGTGCCTTTTTCTTCTACGGTCAAGGTTTCATTGGCATGATCAGCAGCATCGTGTGCCTGCTCTTGTACCTGCTCAACAGAAGAGTCTAATTTCTCGCCAGCTGTTTCTGCAGGGCCTTTGTTGTCACAGGCAGTTAGGCCAAATGCGGCAACTGAAGACAATAGCAAAATATTAAGTAAAGACTTTTTCATGAGTGCTCCTAGCTGGTGTTGAGTGTGACCTAGATCACGTTAGTGTTTAACACATCATTAATAGCGCATAACGCGATATAACAACAGTGTTTTAAAAAATTTAAATCATGTGTATTTATTTAATAAGTATGCATATCAATTACTAACAAGCAATTGCGACGTAATCCAGCATGAAAATCTTGCAAAAACCGACACTGCTTGAGTCAAAATTTGTCTGAGTCATGTTAAATATCGATCATCAACCGGTAATAAAGTCGGCTGTAGGTTCTGCCAGTAGTGAGTGTCACCTGACTTAACTCAACGCCCTCTATTAAGGCTGATCGCTTGTCTCTTTGAGTATCGCATCCAATTTTTGATCGATTTCCTCAGTCACGACGTTATTCAATTCCGACTGCAGTGCTTGCTGCTCTTTGATCTCGGTCTCTGATGCTGCATTGGGGATGGCACTGTTGTCATCTGTGTTGGGTACAGTGTTGTTGGTGGGGGCGCTTAGCTCTGTCTCAAGCGGCTGCTCACGCGTAGTACGTATGGGCTGCTCTGCTGAATTAATGGGCTCTGAAGATGCCGATGGGGACGATTCAGATGCGTTAGCCTCGGTTGCTGGCGCCTCATCTTTAACTTGCTCTATGTTATCGCCAATGTCAGCGGTGGGGCCTTTGGGCTCACAGCCACTCAGGCCAAGCAGTGAGCCGAGCAATAGGGCGGTGAACAGTGAACGAGTGGTGAGAATATGCATAACAAAGCTCCTGATAAGCTAACGGGTAGACTAAATCACCGCTAGCAAATGAAAAGTAAGGCACCAATTATGGTGCCTTACTTTATTTTTACAATATAGAGCCTAGTTAGCTACGCTGACTTTCGACGTTATGAAGTGTCGGCCGTACTTATTTTCGACGCCAGCGAGTACCGCTGGCGTTATCTTCTAAGACTATGCCCATGGCCGTGAGGCTATCGCGGGCGGCATCTGCTGCGGCCCAGTCTTTATTAGTGCGAGCATCGAGGCGGGCTTGGATCAAACGCTCAATCTCAGCGACGTCATCTTCGCTGTCCGAGCTGCCACGCAAGAAAGCTTCTGGATCTTGGCCGAGCAAGCCCAGCACACCGCCGAGTTTGCGTAACTGGGCACCTAGGCCTGCTGCTGCCGCCTCGTCTTTGCCTTTTAAGCGATTGATCTCGCGCGCTAAATCAAACAGTGCGGCATAGGCTTCAGGGGTATTAAAGTCGTCATTCATGGCGGTATTAAAGTGCGCCACAAATTCTTCACCGCCTTGTGGTGTTGCGTCAGGTAACCCGCGTAGCGCCGTGTAAAAGCGCTCGAGGGCGCTGTGCGCCTTGTTTAAATTATCATCGGAATAATTTAGCTGGCTGCGATAGTGGCCAGACAGTAAGAAGTAGCGCACTGTCTCGCCGTCATAATGCTGCAAGACATCGCGAATGGTGAAAAAGTTGCCGAGCGATTTCGACATTTTTTCTTGATCCACCATCACCATGCCCGAATGCATCCAAGTATTCACATAGGGCGAGTGGTTGGCGCAGCAGCTTTGGGCAATTTCGTTTTCATGGTGTGGAAACTGTAAATCAGAGCCGCCGCCGTGAATATCAAAGTGCTTGCCTAAGTGCTTGCCGTTCATGGCTGAACATTCGATGTGCCAGCCTGGGCGACCTAAGCCCCACGGCGATGCCCAGCTTGGCTCACCGGGCTTAGATTGCTTCCATAATACGAAGTCGAGCGGATTATGCTTAGTGTGTTCCACTTCGACTCGCGCACCGGCTTGCAGTTGCTCGAGATCTTGGCCAGACAATTTGCCGTAATCGGCAAAGCTGTGCACCGCAAATAATACATCACCGTTGTCCGCCACGTAGGCATGATTGTCAGTCAGCAGTTGCTCCACCATGCTAATAATTTCGGGGATATGCTGGGTGGCTTTAGGCTCTATATCGGGGCGGGCCAATTGCAGCGCATCAAAGTCTCGATGCATCTCGGCTGTGAGGCGCTCGGTTAAGGCATCACAGCTTTCGCCGTTTTCGGCGGCACGCTTGATTATTTTATCGTCGATGTCGGTGATGTTGCGCACATAAGTGAGATCAAAGCCTAGGTAGCGCAAGTAGCGAGTCACTACATCGAAAGCGACGAAGGTGCGGCCGTGGCCGATGTGGCACAAGTCATAAATGGTGACACCACAGACATACATGCCGACCTTGCCGGGAATTAAAGGGATAAATTCTTCTTTTTGTCGGGTCAGGGTATTGTAGATTTTCAGCATGATTCCACGTCTTGGTGAGGGTAATTAGGGATAAAAGCACCACTATTGAACCTTTAAAGACCCAGAGGTGCAAGCCCAAGCGCTGCTTGGGGGTTCGCTATCGGGCGCGTATGCGCTAAAATCGAGCGTTGAAACTCTCTTATCTGATATTGGAAGCTAATTATGGTCACATTACACACCAACCATGGCGACATCACCCTGAATTTGTTTGCCGACAAAGCCCCTGAAACCGTGGCTAACTTCTTGCAGTATTGCCGTGATGGTCATTATGACGGCGTCTTGTTTCACCGGGTAATTGACGGCTTTATGATCCAAGGCGGTGGTTTTGACGCCGACTTTAAAGAAAAAGAAACCCGCGCCTCGGTTAAAAACGAAGCCGACAATGGCTTGTCGAACAAGATTGGCACCATCGCCATGGCCCGTACTTCTGAGCCGCATTCAGCGTCTGCGCAGTTCTTCATTAACGTGGGCGACAACGACTTCTTAAACTTTAAGTCCGCCACCACCCAAGGCTACGGCTACTGCGTTTTTGGTGAAGTGGTCGAAGGTATGGATGTGGTCAATAAGATCAAAGGCGTGGCCACCGGCACCCGCGGTTACGTGCATCAAGACGTGCCTGTTGAAGATGTAGTGATCACGGGTACCACAGTTAGCGAATAAAGGTGTGCAAGTGTTTGCTCGGTATTATTTGGTCATCGCAAACACCTCAGCTGCACCCAAGATGGCGGCCTAGGCTGCCATTTTTTTAGCCCCATTAGCTTAAGGCTTACCCTTTATGCGGATGCCCCTTGTTCGCCAAGCGTTAAGTTAATGGGCGTTCTCCTTTTTTATTAAAAGAGCCCTCAGTGAAAAACACCACGCTTTTTATTGCCGATTTGCACCTCAGTGCCTCGCGGCCCGACATGACGGCGGCGTTTCTACGCTTTATGCGTGAAGAGGCCCATGAGGCGGATGCGCTCTACGTATTGGGTGATTTGTTTGAGTTTTCTATCGGCGATGATGAAGTCAGCGCGTTGAACGGCGAAGTAGCGGCGGCCTTTTTAGCCTGTAGCCAGCAAGGTACGCCCGTGTATTTTATTCACGGCAATCGGGATTTTATGGTGGGCCGACGTTTTGCTCGCGCCGCAGGCATGAGCTTGTTGCCTGAGCATAAGGTGATTGACTTATACGGTGAGCGTACCCTGATTATGCACGGTGATACCCTGTGTATCGATGATGCGGGTTACCAGCGTTATCGCCGCATCACACGCTGGCGCTGGTTGCAGTGGTTGTTTTTACGTTTGCCGCTCAACTATCGCTTAGGCATTGCCGACGGTATTCGCAGCAAGAGTGCCGCCGCCAAAGAGGATAAGGTGATGCAGGTGATGGACGTGAATCAGGCCGAGGTGGTGCGGCAAATGCAGCGCTATAAGGTGCGTACGCTGATCCACGGCCACACCCACAGGCCTGATATTCATACGCTGATGGTTAACAATGAGCCGGCGCGGCGCATAGTGCTCGGTGACTGGTACACCCAAGGCAGCGTGTTGGTGGTGAGTGCGACGGGTGTTGAGCTGCAAAACCGTGCCTTGGTACAGGCCGATCCGCTCGCAGATAAGTAAGGAGTGCCAATGCGGATCTTAGTAGTGGAAGATAACCCCGATATTCTGGTCAACATAGTGGACTATCTGACCTTAAAAGGCGCTGTGGTTGATGCGCTCTATAATGGTGAGGCTGCATTGCAGCAGACTCGTCGCCACGAATACGATTTGCTGGTGCTGGACTTGTCATTGCCGGGGCTGGATGGTTTGGCGCTGTGTGCTCAGTTGCGCGCCGAGCAAAATCCGCTGCCTATCGTTATGCTCACCGCGCGTGATACTTTGCAAGACAAGCTCAGCGGCTTTGAGGTGGGGGCGGATGATTATTTGGTGAAGCCCTTTGCCTTACCCGAATTGTGGTCGCGTATTTTAGCCGTGCTAAAACGCGCCCAAAAGCAGCAAGCACGGCAGCTTTTGGTGGCCGATGTGACACTGGATCTGGATTTACGTCAGGCGACTCGGCAGCAGCAGTTACTCAATCTCAATCCCAAATGCTTGAAGTTGCTTGAAATTTTAATGCGCCATGCGCCCAGTGTGGTGAGTCGAGAGACCTTAATCAGCCAATTGTGGGCCGATGATCCGCCGGACAGCGACGGCCTTAAGGCGCATATTTATTTGCTACGCAACCAGCTGGATAAACCCTTCAGTGAAGCCTTGCTACAGACGGTGCACGGTCAGGGCTATCGTCTGGCTACCAAGCCTCAAGCTAATAATGAGCAGGCTAATGAGTAATACAGGAACAAAAAAGTGCGCCTGACCATTAAAGCGCGGCTGCAACTGGCACTTAATTTGGTGATCGTCACCACCAGCCTGTTGGCGGCGGCGGGCATGGTGCAGCTGGTGTTCTGGTTTGAAGACACCTTGTTTTATAACCATCTGCAAAGTGACCTTACGGATCACATACACGAGCATCAGGCGCAGCTAGAGCCTTTGGTGCTGCCGATGACGGACACCACCTATTACAAGTTAGTGAAAAACGATCAACAGCTACTGCCCGAGGCCTTTCGCGGTTATCCCCAAGGTGGCCATGAAGTCTTGTTGGGCAACAAAGCCTATAACCTCTTGGTGCGTGATGAACTGGGATGGATCCATGTGTTGGTACAAGATCAGAGTGAATTTGAACGCTATGAGCTGATCATGTTTACCGGCATCGGTATTGGGGTATTGCTGATCTGGTGGTTAGGCTTTGTCTTGTCTCGGCGGTTAAGCCAGCAAATATTAAAACCCATGGCGGCCTTGGCTCAAGAAGTCGCCCACTTGCCGGAGCAGCCTGGCAGCCACTTGACCGGACAGTATCCCGATGATGAAACCGGCCAGTTAGCGCGCATCTTTGATCGTTATGTGTTGCGGGTGAATGAATTGCTGCTGCGCGAGCAACAATTCTCTGCCAATGCCAGCCATGAGTTGCGCACGCCCATGATGGTGATCCGCGGCGCGCTGGACATGCTGGCGCTCAGAGATCATTCGCCGGCTGTTACTCGCCAGTTGCAGCGCATTGACGATGCTCTGGGCCAAATGCAGCAGCAAACCGAGCTGTTTTTACAGTTATCGCGCACCCCAGACTCACAGGCGGGTAATAACGCACTCAGCTCCTTGGTTGAGCTGGCTAAAACACAACTGGTCGATTGGCAACCGTTGGCGACCAGCCGTGGTTTGTACTTGCGCTTAAATACGGTGGCGTCTGGGCCGCTAGTGCCAACGAGCATGATGGTAGCGGTGCTGAATAATCTCTTACGTAATGCCATACAGCACACGCTGACGGGCGGCATTGAGGTTGAAGTGACGCCAGATTATCTGCGAGTGTCTGATAGTGGCAGTGGCATCAGCGATGAACTGCAAACTAGTGCAATGGAGCGAGGCGTGAGTGTGGCCAACCCCGAGGGGTTTGGGTTGGGATTGGCCATAGTAGAACGTATTTGTGCGCATCAGAGCTGGCGGCTACGGTTATCGAAGCAAGCTGGCGGCGGTACACAAGTGACGGTTTATTTTACGGATTGTGCTGAGTCAGCCGGCTGACGACACTGGCTAAAAATATCCAGTTGCGGTCGGTAAATCTCTGTAGACACATCCAACAAGCCCAGTATGGAGTCAAACAAATTATCATGGGAATACTCATTTTCTTTGGCCAACTTGGCTAAGCAGCTTTCATCCAATTTTTTATCCGCCACAAATCCCTGAGAGAACCAAGTCAGCATAGGAATATGCGTTTGTTCTTTGGGCGCCAGTGAGTACGGCATGCCATGCAAATACAATCCTGATTCCCCGAGCGACTCGCCATGATCCGACACATACAGCAAGCCGGTATCTAAGTCGTCATGCCCTTGTAACTGTTTAATGACCTGACTAATGATGTAATCCGTATAGTAGATAGTATTGTCATAGGTGTTGTTCAGCTGGCGGGCATCACAGTTTTGAATGTCGCTGCGCTGACAATCCGGCTGAAAATGGGCAAATTCCTTCGGGTAGCGTTTGTAGTAGGTCGGGCCGTGACTGCCCACCATGTGCAGCACTATTAAGTGGCTTTCTGTCTGATCGGGCGCTGTGGTGATTTTTTTCAGCTGCTCGGTTAAGCCTTCCAGTAACACCTGATCCTGACAATAGTCCCCATCACACACCGGATTGGCGGAATTAGGTTTGAATTCTATGGTCTCGGTACGCGCACAGGCTCCCTTGCAGCCGCCATCATTTTCTAACCAGACCGTTTTGATACCGGCACGCGCCACTACGTCCATCAGGTTGTCTTGATTGGCGGCTTGAATATCGGAAAACTCCTTGCGTGTTTGGCGTGAAAACATGCAAGGCACAGAAACGGCGGTGGCCGTGCCACAGGAATTCATATCCTGAAAATACGTCACGCCCAGCAAAGTGGTAAAGGCATTGGTGTCACGCTCATAGCCACCGAGTTGAAAGTTAGCGGCGCGTGCGGTTTCACCGACCATCAATACCATCACCTGCTTGCGCTCGGTGTTTTCCGAGGTTGAGTTAGCTTGAGTGCTTTGGATTTTAGGCAATAGGCTGGCGTCTGCGCCCAAAATTTTATAGGGCTCAGGCGGGGTGAAATAGGTATCGTTTATATATTTGTACATGCTGTGGGCAAAGTGAGTGGGAATGATCATCTTCTTGATGTAATCGTTATTGCGGCCCACAGAGGCGTAGTCTTTGTAGTAAAAAACGGCGATCAGCACTATCACTAATAGTGATACCACCACCGACAACAGCTTCATGCCGAGCTCTCGCCACACAGTGCTGCGGCGGATGGACAGTTTCAGGATCAGAAAAGAAGGCAGCAGGCCGGTGAGGGTAAACCAGATCACGGCGCTGGCGCTGAAGTAGGATTTGGCCTCGCCGGAATTGGTTTCCAGCACGTTTACTATCATGTCGCGGTCGACTAGGGTGCCATAGTGAAACATCACATAGTTAAGCAAGGCCGACAATATAATAAAGGGTATCAATATCCATTTTTCGAGTCGAAAGACGGTAAGCAGGCTAAAGATGATGGTAAAGCAGGCAATGAAAAACACCGGTATGGTGAGTATAAAGCCAAGCTTGAAGTCACTTAAACTCTCCACAATTCCCACTAACTTGGCCAGTAAAGCCAGATTCAGCACCAGAAAAAAATAGCAGGACACC
>JAHLFI010000135.1 GCA_018883865.1 Candidatus Oceanisphaera merdipullorum | reverse complement strand
AGCAGTCGATTATTGAAAGCGGCAAAAGCGAAATCATTACGTTAACTAAAGAACAACGTGACGAATGGCGCGAACAAGTTAAACCGGTGTGGAAAAAATTTGAAAAAGAAATTGGCCCAGAGCGCATTGCCGCTGCAGAAGCTGCTAATCAGCAATAACTAAACACCCCTTTACGCAGTCGCACCGGCTGCGTAAAGGCCGATTTAAAACTGACAGTTAAAATTAATAGTTAAAGCTAATAACTAACGGCTGATGTTTACTTTCCGTTGTGGAGAATTTTTATGAATGCGATGCGCAGAATGTGGGATCGCTTTGAGGAATATTTTATTGTTTTCTTATTGGCGGCCATGACGCTAGTCACCTTTGTTTATGTAATTTTTAATAATTTCTACACCTTTTTTTACAGCCTGGGTGAGTACTACGTTGAGCGTTCGGTAGGCGTGTCTGATTTTTTTTACGGCATTGGCGATTTTATTCTAGATATAGTGCAAAACATGACTTGGAGTGTTGCACTAACGAAAGCATTATTTGCTTGGTTAATATTTTTTGGCCTAGCCTATGGCGTGCGCATTGGTGGTCATATAGGGGTCGATGCTTTAGTTAAATTAACAACTCGTGCCACGCAACGTATTATTTCCATCATAGCCTGTCTGTTTTGTTTGGCTTATGCGGGATTATTAAGCGTGGCCAGCTTTGAATGGATTAACACGCTTTTTCAAGCGGCTATTGGTGCCGATGATTTGGGCCAGTTTGGTGTTAAGCAATGGCACATTGCTATGATAGTGCCCATTGGGTTTACGCTGGTGTTTATTCGTTTTGCTGAGATATTTGTGCGTCTTATTCGTCATCAGCAAATTGGTTTGGGCTTAGCGGATGAGGCCGCCGATGCGTTGAAGCTGTCTGAGACAGAGGAGTCTAAAAAATGACCATTCTGTTTTTATTTATCGCGCTCTTTGCGCTGATGTTTATTGGTGTGCCGGTGGCCGTTTCTCTCGGATTAGCAGGCTCAGTCACCATAATGCTCTTTAGCCCAGACTCGGTTCGCTCCCTTGCCATTAAACTATTTGAAACCAGTGAACACTATACGCTGTTAGCCATACCGTTTTTTTTACTGGCCGGCTCATTTATGACCACGGGTGGTGTGGCACGGCGCTTAATTGATTTTGCCAACGCCAGTGTGGGCCATATTCGCGGTGGTTTAGCGATTGGTGCCGTATTGGCCTGTATGTTGTTTGCCGCTTTGTCGGGCTCAAGCCCTGCTACCGTGGCGGCGGTGGGCTCCATTGCCATTGCCGGCATGGTGCGCTCGGGTTATCCACAAGCCTTTGCGGCAGGAATTGTGACCAATGCGGGCACGCTGGGCATTTTGATCCCGCCTTCTGTGGTGATGGTGGTGTACGCCGCCGCTACAGAAACCTCGGTTGGTACCTTGTTTATGGCCGGCGTGGTGCCGGGGGTATTACTCGGCCTAGTGTTAATGGTGGCGATTTACATTATTGCGGTGAAGAAAAACTTACCCGCGCTACCTCGCGCCACGTTTCGTGAATGGTTAACTGCCGCGCGCAAAGCCGTGTGGGGTTTGTTATTAATGGTCATCATCTTAGGTGGCATTTACTCCGGTATGTTTACACCTACCGAAGCTGCCGCCGTAGCCGCCGTGTATTCCGCCTTTATTGCCTTGTTTGTTTATAAAGACATGCGCCTTAAGGACGCGCCCAAGGTGATTTTAGAGTCGGCCAAACTCACCATTATGCTGATGTTTATTATTGCCAATGCCATGTTATTTGCCCACGTATTAACCACAGAGCAAATACCGCAGCAAATCACCTCCATGGTGCTGGAAGCCGGCTTACAGCCTTGGATGTTCTTGTTGGTGGTCAATATTGTGCTGCTGATTGCAGGTGCATTTATGGAGCCTTCTGCGATCATTTTGATCTTAGCCCCCATCTTGTTTCCTATTGCAGTACAGCTGGGCATAGATCCCATTCACCTCGGTATTATCATGGTGGTGAATATGGAGATCGGCTTGATCACGCCACCTGTGGGTCTTAACTTGTTTGTGACCTCTGCCGTGACGGGCATGAGCTTGTCTGAAGTGATCAAGGCTGCCATGCCGTGGCTGATGATCCTACTGGCCTTCTTGGTGCTGGTCACTTATGTACCCAGTATCTCTCTGGGTTTACCAAACCTACTGGGCATGTAATTTAAAAATTAAGTGTTAAGTATCAAAAAACGGCGGTTAGCATTGGCGACCGCCGTTTTTTTATTGGCGGAACTTAAATTTAGCTAACATTATGAGCTGCGCTCTACAGTCAGGAACTCAATCTTTGATATCTTAATTTCTACGGGCGCGCTAATCAGGGCTAATTTATTTCTCGTACACTCGGGATAATTAATTTTCCATGGCTATTGGCGTGTTTTAGGTTTGTCGTCTACGCTTGCCGATTCAAGCTTGAATATTCAGGAGACATGGATGCCGACCCCCCTAGCTAGCGTCGTTACTCGGCGCTATTTTCGTGATTCTTACACCCCAAACTTTGTCCGCCCGCACCTGCAAAAAAGTAGCAGCGGAACTGCTGTGTGTTTTTTTATAAAACAACCTTCACAGGGTTACTCCCCTCCATTTATGAGCCTAGCTAAACAGCGTTATTGCTTATAACCGGTGATGTGTAACTGGTGAAGTTAAAAAACATTCAGGAAGTGCTACATAGTGAAATTAAAAAATAACGCAGTAAAAAAAATAAAATCCCAAGGCTTGAGCCCTCTGCAAGCGTGTAGCTTGGTGGTGTCACTAGTGCTGATGATAGTGCTGTCAGCTGAGCCGGCAGGGGCCGTCGATGCCAGCTATGACGATTTGGTGAATGAGGCCAGATCTGGCAATACGGACCCGTTATTATCTTGGTTGAAACATAATCCACAGCGACTTGATGGCAGCATGCGTGCCGACTGGTTGCAGGTTGCCAACTGGGGCGGTGATGACCAATAGGTGATCTCGGTCTGGGAGGGCTTTTCGCCACAAGTGCGCAGCCGCATCCCTGAACGGGGAGCATTAGCGGTTGCCAGCTCTTATCGTAACCTAAAACAATGGCAGAAATCCCTCGCCATTTGGCATGAGCAGCTGCGCCTAAATCCAGATCTGCAGGATGCCCGTGCGGGTTGGATCATGAGTCTTAGTGACGCGGGCGAGAAACAGCAAGCTCGCCAGCAAGCGGAGCGCTTTGTACAGGAAAATGGCAGTTTTCTAAGCCACCAAGTGCTGATTTATACTCTTCAGGGGCAGGGTAACGGTTGGGATGAGCTGTTTGCCTTAACTCGACTACAAGACCTACATCAGGATACGGCTCAGCCTGACACAGACGCTAGGCTGGTGCAGGTGATGGCGGATAAATTAGTGTCTAAACCCGCGTTGCAGTTTGGACAACAGCATATCTCGGATGCCGCAGTACTTCGTCATTTGGAACTAGATCAAGTGGCTGAAATGGTGCGCATAGCCCACACCGACAGCCGCGGTGAGCAGGAGCAGTACTGGATTGCGGACCGCGCCCTTGCGCGTTATCGCCAGTTGCTACAAAGCTGGCAAGAGAAGGCGGATGCGGGCGCGGATGCAGATTTGAATGCGGATATTCGCCGAGCACGCATTGACCGGCTTGGTGCCTATCAAGCGCGCAATCTGCATAAAGACGCGATCAATGAATACGAAAGTTTACAAAAACAAGATGCCACTGTGCCCGCTTATGCTCAACGCTGGGCGGCGAGTGCGTACCTGTCCAATCGTCAACCCGATAAGGCCTTTCGCATCTTTCAGCAACTGTTTGGTAGCACACCTGCGTCTGCGCTGGCGCTTGCAGATGCACAAGAATATTTCTTTGCTGCACTGGAAAGTGATCGTCTTGATGAGGCTGGACTGATCGTAAACGATATCATGACCAATACCCCCTATCAGCGTTATTACTACGGTTCGCCCACCCCACAACCGAATGATAACTGGCTGTCTGGCCAAGTACTGCAAGCGTATTATTTACAAAAAATTAATCGTTTGGATGACGCAGCGCTGCATAACTTGAAGTTAACTGAGGGGGGGCCAGGCAACCAAGGCTTGCGTATTAATCTAGCGCAAACCTTATTAGCGCGTGGCTTACCCAGAGCCGCCGAGCGGCAGTTAAAATTAGGCGAAGTGCTTGAGCCCGCTAATGTGCCCCTAGAGCGTCAGCAAGCGTATGTGGCCCAAGAACTACAAGAATGGCAGCAGTTTGATCTGCTGGTTGAGGACGTGGTCAGCCGCAGTGCCAACGAACCTGCCACCCAGCAATTGGCGCGTGCCCATGAAGTAGAAAACCTGTCCGAATTCAGACTGGCTGGCAGCAAGGGGATTGCTTCTGACAATCCGGTGAGCGGCGCTCATGACTTTAATTTTTATTCGGCACTCTATGGGCCGCGCATGTACGAACATTGGAGGCCTTTTATCGGCTTCGATTATGCAGCAGGCCGCTTTGACGAAGGTAAGGGCAGCGAGCGAATTTATGCCTTAGGGGCAGAGTTTACCCGTCGCGACCATTGGGCTGAGCTGGAGCTCTCTAACCATAATGCGGTGAGCGACAATAAAACGGGGGGGCGTTTTTCATACTGGCATGACATTAGCGATCATTGGCGTCTGGGGACTGATATTGAGCGATTATCCCGTAATACACCTTTGCGAGCGATCCGCAGTGGCGTTACCTCCAACCAAGCCGCTGGCTTTGTGCGTTGGTATGACAACGAGCGTCGTCAATACCAGTTCAGTCTAGGGCTAAGTGATTTCTCCGATGATAACCAAAGACAGAGCTATGCCATTAGCGGTAAGGAGCGTCTGTTCAGTGGCTCTCATATGACTCTAGATCTGTTACCACTGATTGGCACTAGCAGTAATAGCCAACAGGATGGCAACTATTACAGCCCTAAACGCGATCTCAGTATTGCTCCCAGCCTGTTCGCCGATCACCTGTTGTTTCGTCGTTACGACCAAGTCTGGAGCCAGCAATTAGTGCTGGGTGCGGGTTATTACTGGCAGGAAGATTTCGGTGGTGGCCTAAGTACTACCGCAGGTTATGGGCAGCGCTATGCGGCCAATAGCGTGCTTGATTTGGGTGCCATGCTGCTCTGGAGCAAACAGCCCTATGACGGTGAACGCGAGCATGATTTAAGTCTGGTATTTGATGTTAACTTTAGATTTTGAGGCTGAAATGAAGATATGTGTGCTGCGGGTTGTAGCAATTGTATTGACGTTGTTTTCAACTCTGGTTGTTGCTCAGTCAGCAGATTTTTTGCCGCCGCAACAGCGTCCGTTACTGAACATGGACAAACCTTGGCCCAAGAACCATTTTCTGGCTTTGGGCTATCACGATGTAGAGGATGATGCTGCCGATGAGCGTTATTTATCGGTCAGAACCAGCGCCCTGAACGACCAGATGGCATGGTTGTTTGATAACGGCTACACAGCCATTAGTGTTGAACAAATTCTGGAAGCGCATAACGGCGGCAAACCTTTGCCTGACAAAGCGGTCTTGCTGAGCTTCGATGACGGTTATAGTAGTTTTTATACTCGGGTTTATCCGCTGCTTAAGGCTTACAACTGGCCCGCTCTTTGGGCGCCCGTTGGCATTTGGTTGGATACCCCAGCGGATCAACCCGTGGATTTTGGCGGCTTGCCCACAGCGCGCGCGCGTTTTGCTAACTGGGACATGGTGCGGGAATTAAAAGATTCTCCTTTGGTTAACATTGGTGCTCATACTTGGGATTCGCACTACGGCGCTCAGGCTAATCCTCAAGGCAGTAACCAGCCGGCGCTGGCCAATCGCCTCTACGATGCCAAACTGGGCGCTTATGAAACCGAAGCCGCATTCCTGCAGCGAATTGATGCGGATGTGGCGAAAGTCACGCAAAAAATTAAAGATGTGACCGGAAAGTCCCCTATCGCTTGGGTCTGGCCCTATGGTGCCGCTAACGGCACTACCTTGTCGATTCTGCGCAATCACGGCTATAACATGGCTTTTACCTTACAAACTGGGTTGGCCAATGTGGAGGATTTAAGCAGTATTCCTCGCATCCTGATCTCTGGAAACCCCAGCATTGATGAGTTCGCCAGTCAGGTAACACGCTTTGAAGAGCAAGGGTCGCTTCGAGTGATGCACGTCGATCTAGATTATGTTTATGACACAGATGGGCAACAGCAGCGTAAAAACATCGACGAGCTGATCCAGCGCGTACACGACATGAAAATTTCCCATGTGTTCTTGCAGGCTTATGCGGATCCTCAAGGTGATGGCACGGTTAAGGAGCTGTATTTCCCTAACCGCTGGCTGCCGATGCGGGCCGATTTATTCAACTTTGTATCTTGGCAGTTGTTCACTCGCGCCGATGTTAAAGTCTATGCTTGGATGCCTGTGCTGGCGTTTGATTTAGATGAGCAAATACCGCGAGTGCAGACTTGGTCAGAAAATGGCAACCGTATAATGCCCGACCAATACCAACGCCTTTCACCTTGGAACCCCATAGCGCGCCAGCAGATCACCGAGATCTATGAAGACTTGGCCCGTTATACCGCCTTTCACGGCATCCTTTTTCACGATGATGCACTGCTCTCGGATTTTGAAGATGCGAGTCCTGATGCTCTCGCGGCTTATCAGACTGCGGGGTTAGGTAACAGTATAGAAGCTATTCGCAGCTCTCCTGAGCAAAGCCATGCCTGGACCCGTTATAAGTCGCAATACCTAATTGATTTTACTAAAGATATCACTCGGAGTGTGCGCGCGATCCGTGGCCCTCATGTGGAAACGGCACGTAACATTTACGCCATGCCTATTTTGGATCCTAAATCAGAAGAATGGTTTGCACAGAATTTAAGCGACTTTATTCAGACCTATAACTGGACCGCCGTGATGGCCATGCCCTTAATGGAAGAAGTGCCGCTTAAGCAGAGCAATCAATGGCTGAAGCAGCTGGTGAAAACGTCACTGGCACAAGAAGGTGCGCATAATAAGGTGTTGTTTGAGCTGCAAACCCTAGATTGGCGCAAGAAAGATGATCAAGCCGCTATTCCCACTGAGCAGCTGGTTGACTGGATGAATCAGCTGAAGATGAGCGGTGCCCGTCACTTTGGCTATTATCCTGATGATTTTGTGAACAATCATCCCAATCTTAGTACCCTACGTCCCGCATTTTCATCGCACTGGTACCCAAATCATGACTGATCGCATCTTTGCTTTTCTTGTGCTGTGCACCGTGCTCAGCCTACCTTTGGGGGTTGCCTTGGCCACCACCGGTGAAATACTACTGAACTTTGTGTTTTTTTGGCCCTTGTTTATGTCTGGGCTCTGGATCATGGGGGGGCTGTATTTCTGGTTTTACCGCGAGCGCCACTGGGATTGGGGCGAGGAGGTGGCGCCCCCTGAGCTACCGGGAAATCCATTGATTTCAATCTTGATTCCTTGTTTTAACGAAGGCATTAACGCCCGCGAAACCATAGCGGCTGCCATGGCGCAGCGTTATGAGAATATCGAGGTGATTGCCATCAATGATGGCTCATCTGACAACACAGGCGAGGTCTTGGATCAGCTGACACAAGTATACCCACGGTTGCGCGTTATTCATTTGGCTAGCAATCAGGGTAAAGCCATGGCTCTTACCACAGGCGCCATGGCTTCGCGTAGCGACTTACTGGTTTGCATAGATGGGGATGCCATGTTGGACAGGGATGCGGCGGCTTATATGGTGGCGCCCTTGCTCGATAATCCGCGAGTGGGTGCCGTGACCGGTAATCCGCGTATTCGTACCCGCTCCACCTTGGTGGGACGCATACAAGTGGGCGAGTTTTCCTCGATTATTGGTTTGATCAAACGTACACAGCGTGTGTATGGGCAGGTGTTTACGGTGTCGGGCGTGATTGCCGCTTTTCGCAAGCGAGCCTTAGCGGAAGTTGGCTTTTGGAGCAACGACATGATCACCGAAGATATTGATATCAGCTGGAAATTACAGCTGATACATTGGTCAATTTTCTTCGAACCCCGAGCCTTGTGCTGGATCTTGATGCCGGAAATATTAGCCGGACTTTGGAAGCAGCGGTTGCGCTGGGCCCAAGGCGGCGCAGAGGTATTTCTTAAGAACGTCCGTAATATTTGGGTGTGGCGTAACCGCCGCATGTGGCCGCTGCTGGCTGAGTTTTGCTTATCGACTATCTGGGCATTTACCTATTTTATCAGCCTCTTCATCTTTATTGTGGGCCAGTTTGTGTCTTTGCCGCCCAGCGTGGCGATACCACAAATTTTTCCGCCAGCTTTCACCGGACTCCTGCTCGGTATGGTTTGTTTGGGACAATTTTCGGTGAGCTTACTGATTGAACGGCGTTATGAAAAAAAACTGACTCGCTCCTTATTTTGGATCATCTGGTTTCCGGTTGTGTATTGGATGCTGAGTTTATTCACCACTTTAGTGGCCTTTACATCTGTGATGCTGAAAGGTCGTAATAAGCGAGCTCGTTGGGTTAGTCCTGACCGCGGAATTGGGAGAATTGCACCATGAGTGGCACCATTAAGCAGAATACGATTTATAAGAGCACTATGAGCAAGAGCACGATTAACCAGAGCGATATGCAGCAAAACTCTTGCTCGCAAGACACTAAGAACGAGAGCCCGTCGTTAATTTTTACCGAACGCCGAGTGCTGCCCAGGTTGTTTGACGGCCTGCTGACCATTATCGCCTGGGGGGGATTTATCTGGCTGATATGCCTTGGCTTAGTGTCTATTTGGCATGCCCAACAGGAGGTTGAGACTTCGCTGTTTGGATTGACCTTGGGTACGGTTAGCCTCTATCTACTGATTGCCGTGCTGAATTGTCTATTACTCATTCTGTGGGCTAAATATAATCAAAATCGTTTTCGCACCGAGCGTCGTCTTCGGTCTCAAGAATTATCTGACGCGCAATTAACCCGGCACTTTGGAGTCACGGCAGAAGTGCTAGAGCAACTTAAGCAGTCGCAAATAATGGTGGTGCAACACAATCATGATGGCACCGCATTGAATGTTAATGTTAAGCGTTATTTGGGCATTCTTGCCCTAGCGGCGAACGATAACGACGTATTAAATACGGAATTAGTAAGCGCACAACCAAAGTAATAGCCTACTGTTAGCCGTGAGTGGCTGCATAGTTAGCGCTTGCTGTTTATCCTTGGAGTTTAATAAGGATAGGTTGCCAAGCGCTACTCCATAAATGTATAAAAATGCCCTTTGCCATTACGCTAGCGCAGAATGAGGAGGGCATTTTTGTCTGTGGTTTATTTATTTTGATCGGTGTCTCTCATTGTCTGTGACGATGGCTGGGATGCCATTTCCGATCCCTTATAGATAATGTTATTGGGTATGGTGAGCTGAAACAGGGCTGCCTTAAGTTCAGATGAAATTCGATGATGAATAAGGAAAGTGGTAACTTAAATAAGCAGCGCGAGTATTGGAAAGATAAAGTAGATACTCTTTATCTATAAACAGATGCGCAAATAGTTAGCCAAGATCCACTGCTGGATGCGGAGCGATTTTTTCGCAAGGCCAAGTAATTTTTATGCCGTCACGCTATGGCGTGGGCGTTTATCCGAGATTGAAATTTGCTGTTGATAAAGAATTTGCAGCGCAACCAAGCAAAGATTAATAACAATCCATTTTTAGCTAAGACACAAAAGTTGCTGGCGAAAGATTCTGCGCATCAAGCTGATCTGGATATTCCTTATAAAACCAATGCTTATTGGTGCTTTCAAGAGCATGCTGATCGCTATAAAAGAATATTCAATACCCAGATTTTGAGCTAGGCGCGAGTAACAGCCTTAACCCGCCGGGGTTTGCTATAAAGTCCTTTAAGGCCAAGTATCAATGTATTTCTGCCCATTTCCCGCCAAAAGCCAAGACTGTTTGAATAGCGCTTAAAGGCGAGTAAGGCTCAACCACCAATCCGAAAACAGCCAGCGCCCCTCGGCTATTTTATGCTCCTGCGTCACTGCTAACACAGATCAAAGCTAGCACCTTTTGCTCTGCCCGCGCTGTCTCCTCTTATCTGATGATATAAACAGCGAAATGCTCTGCATATATCTCGCACTTAGATTTTAGAGCTTAAAATGTGCCTGTAAACTGTATTTAACGGTACTAGTTCCGAGCTAGTGTGGAATAAAATAACGTTGAAAGGGCGGTTATTTGTGATTGGCGTCACGAACTCATCACTACTGGTGTAAGTTTGGTTGCTGAATTGTTTTGTAAATGTAAAATCCCGTCACTGGCAAAAAGACCAGCTGACTTCACTAGTATGTGCAGTGATGGTAGACGATTTGCTTAAGGCTTATTAAGGAAGACAAAATGAAAGGTTCGCTCTCTACCCGTATTTTCACTGGCCTGATTGTGGGCTTAGTGATTGGCAGCATGATCCAATATCTGTTTGCCGATGTGTCGTTATTAACTAAGGGCTTAGTGGGTTTAGCCGAAGGGTTGGGCGGTATGTTTGTATCGCTTATCAAACTCATGGTGGTGCCTTTGGTATATATCTCCATAGTGACCGGCATTTGTGAGCTGCGCGATATCGCAAGCCTAGGTCGCTTAGGCAGCAAAACTTTTGGTCTATATATGATCAATACCGTGCTGTCTATTGCCGCCGCCATCTTGGTGGGCTTGATTTTTCAGCCAGGTATGGGCGCGACTTTACCAAATGGGGCTTCTACTACCGTTAAGCTGGCCACCACAGAAACGCCAGACATAGGTGCTATGTTAATTGGCATAGTGCCCAGCAATCCGGTGCAAGCTTTTGCCTCGGGCGACATGTTGCAAATCATCTTTATGGCCATTATTACGGGGCTAGCTATTCAGGCCATGGGTACCGCAGCAGCACCGGCTATGCGTACCTTTAGAGTCGCTAATGAAGTAATGATGAAGCTGGTAGGACTGGTGATGACGTTGGCGCCCTATGGTGTATTCGCGCTTATGATAAGCCTAGGCGCAACGCTTGAAGCCAACACGCTAATGTCGGTAGCCGGTTATGTGGGCTTAGTGGTGCTGGTATTAACCTTCTGGATTTTGGTCGCTTATCCGTTGGCGGTGTGGGTGTTTACCGGTATTAAACCTAAGGTATTTCGCCAAGCTACTCGCGAGCAAGTGTTGTTTGCATTGTCTACCGCCAGCTCTAACGCGACCATTCCTGTGACCATGCGTACTTTAACGGACAAGTTGGGCGTATCTAAAGCCATCGCCGGTTTTGGTGTACCGCTGGGTGCCACTATTAATATGTCGGGCTCGGCTATTTACATCACGCTAGCCGCCATGTTTGCCGCTAATATTTCTGGCACACCCATCCCTGCCGGTGATCTGCTTACCGTGGGCATTACAGTGTTATTGATGTCAGTTGGCGTGGGCGGCGTGCCCGGTGGCGCCGTGGTTATGGCCGGCGTGCTGTTATTGCAAATGGGCCTGCCGATTGAAGCCATGGCCATTATTATGGCGGTGGACCGCATCAACGATATGTTCTGTACCGCGTCTAACGTGGTGGGCGATACCGCAGTTAACACCATAGTGGCCAAGATGGAAGGTAACCCTGAGCCTATCCTTGCCGAAGAGCGCTTCGCTGAATTGCCAGTGGATGAGAAAAGCGTTTAAGCAATCAGTATTTTGCACAACAGCTGAGCTTTCAAAATTTATGTATTTTAAAAACAATAACGGCCCATAAAGGGCCGTTTTTTGCTTTCAGTGAGCAATTTAGCATAGTGCTGACGCTGTTAATTTTTCGCCTCACTTCACTGTGCACTATCTTTCAAGCTTGTTGTGTCTTGGGCAAGTTGTCGGGGATGGGAAACACCTTGTCGTAAATCAGATTATACACAAAGGCGTAGCACAGATAAAAAGTAGACATGGCTATACCCATGGTGAAGGCTTGCCAGAGGCTTATCTCTAAATGCCAAGCAACCATCGGCAAGAAGAGCACTAATAAACCGCCTTCAAAAAGACAAGCATGCAGCGCGCGGATGGGCGTAGTTTTGTGCACGTTGTTACGAATCTTTACCATGGCGTGGTCAAACAACAGGTTATAAACGTAGTTCCACACGGTGGCAATAATGGAACCCACCACCGCCATCAGGCCCATGTCAAACATGCTATAGCCGAACACCAGCATGGCGAAGGGGATAAATATAAGCAGACCAATAATTTCAAAGCCTAGGGTATGGCGAATGCGATCCCAAGTATTACGCATGATAACTCCTGTAAGACGCCACACTTCTTGATGGGGCGCCGTGAATTAAGAGCAGCTGAGCTGATGGCTAACCAAACCGAGAGCGTGATGCAGGTGCACTCGGTTTGGGGGACTAGCGAGGTACCGCTTACTCTATCAGTGTGTAAGGCAGGGCTTGCAAGCTAAGACGACTGTCGTCTTGGCCTTTAATGCGCAATACCGCATCAGGCTCAAGGTCGTTATTAAGCACAGAAGTCAGCAAGCACTGCTCGCCGTCTTGATAAACACTGAGCACGGTTCCGGCTCGACGCCAGTTCTCACCCAGCTGTAGCTCTAGATCTTGGTTGGCGGTAATGGGCTGAGTAGCCTGACCTGCCAATACAAACATGGCTTTTTTATTCGCGCCGCGATATTTAGCGCGGGCTACGGTTTCTTGCCCTAAATAACAACCTTTGGTAAAGCTGATGCCACCTAAGGCCTGTAAGTTAAGCATCTGCGGAATGTATTCTCCTTGGTGCTCGGCTTGCATATCCGGCAAGCCGGCTTGGATCATCAAGCCGCGCCAATCGGATTCATTACCGATGGGCAATGCGGGTGGCGTTGCGTTGGCAGGCAACACTAATAGCGCATGCTCGGCCGCCACGGGGATCACGACACCGCCTTGCCAGAGATTATCTGAGCCTTCTAAGTGCTGATCTAACCAATGAGAAAGGCCTTCGCCGGCCAAGCCAAACACCTGCCACTGCTCGGTGACGGCTTGCACCTCTGTTTTGGCGAACACGGCAAATTTTTTCAGCTCGGATAACTGGCGCTCTAAAAGGGAAGCATTGAGCACTAACAATAATTGCTCGCCAAGATTGGCCAACCAAAAACAGGCCCATAAACGACCCTTGCTATCGCAGTGGCCGCTCAAGGTAGCATCTCCGGGCTGCAGTAAGTCCACATCGCAGGTTACTTGGCCTTGCAAATATTTGGTTCTGTCGGCACCGGTTAAGCTGATCACGGCTCGGTCGGTCAGCGGATACAGGACGGGAGAAGAAGAAAGAGTCAACATGGGCGCTCCTCTGAAAGGCGTTCAATGAGGTAAGTGTGACCGCCATGGTAAAGATGGCCAACACATTTGTCAGTAGTCATAGGAGCTTATACTATGAGTTTTGTTTTATCTTATGGATGCAACCATGCTTAATAGCTCGCTCAATACCTCAAATAAGCCCCGTTTAAGATGGGCTTGCCGCCGTGGCATGCTGGAGTTGGACGTGATTTTAGGTCCTTTCGTGGAGCACGAATACGATGGGCTTAATGTGGCAGAACAACAAGTGTTTGAACGGTTATTAGAAAGTGATGACCCTGACTTGTTTGCCTGGTTTATGGGGCATCAAAGGTCTGTGCTGCCTGAGTTTCAAGCCATGGTGGACTTTATTCTTGAGCGTAACCAGATTCGCAATCAGCGCTAAGCCCTCGCTTTACCATCTTTATTATCTGTTAGCGGCAGCCAGTCTTTGGTGGCTGCCCGCCAGTTATCTCTTGAGCGCGTATGTGCTGCCTTGGTTTACGCTCGTGTGGTTGCTGGTTTGCGGCTTACTCTATTATCAGAGCCGCCGTTATTCGCTTGACGGCGAATATAACCAAGGCGTGCTGAGCCTTAATGGCCAGTGTGGGCGCTTATCTCACCACAGTCGTGTGGGACCGGGTTTCTTAGTGCTGATGCTGGATGAACAAAGATTGCCGGCTTTTTGGTTGTTTCAAGATGGGGTCACAGAGGATGTGTATCGGCGGCTGTCGCAATTAATACTGCAAGCAGAGCCGAGCAAGCCCAGCCGCAAGTCATAAGCTAGAAGCCGGAAGATTAGACCTAGCAGACTTGGGTCTTTCTTCCAGCTTCACGCTTTGGGCTTGACTAAGGCTCTAAAATCGTCGGCTTAGGGTTAGGCAATTGCTCTGGATAATCCAAGGTGTAATGCAGGCCGCGGGACTCTTTGCGGGCCATCGCAGAGCGCACGATAAGCTCCGCCACTTGCGCCAAGTTACGTAGCTCCAGCAGGTTATTACTGACCCTAAAGTTGGCGTAATACTCTTGAATTTCTTGCTGCAATAACTCAATACGCCGCTGGGCGCGCTTTAGGCGTTTGTCGGAGCGCACTATGCCGACGTAATCCCACATAAATAACCGCAGCTCATGCCAGTTATGGTGGATTACCACTTCTTCATCCGAATCCGCGACTTTACTTTCATCCCATAAGGGCAAGATAGGCGGCTCGGGGGTAGCGTCCAGCTTGGCCAAGATATCTTGGCCGGCGGCACGGGCAAAGACGATGCACTCTAATAGCGAGTTGGAAGCCATGCGGTTAGCGCCGTGTAACCCGGTATAAGACACTTCCCCTATGGCATAGAGACCTGCAATGTCGGTTTGGCTGTGCTCATCTACCATAACGCCGCCGCAGGTGTAGTGAGCTGCGGGCACCACTGGCATGGCCTGGCGAGTAATGTCGATACCCACTTTTAAGCAGCGTTCATAAATCGTGGGGAAGTGCTTGAGGATAAAGTCTGCCGGCTGGTGGCTAATATCCAGATACATGCACTCGGCGCCGAGACGCTTCATCTCATGATCGATGGCGCGGGCCACTATATCGCGCGGCGCAAGTTCGCCTCGTGAGTCATAATCTGGCATAAAGCGACTGCCATCTGGACGTTTTAGCAGTGCTCCTTCACCGCGCAGCGCTTCAGTGAGTAAAAAATTGTTATCATCGGGATGAAACAGGCTAGTAGGATGGAATTGATTAAACTCCATGTTGGCTACTCGGCAGCCCGCCCGCCATGCCATGGCAATGCCATCGCCTGAGCTAACATCCGGATTTGAGGTATATTGATAGACCTTAGAGGCGCCGCCAGTGGCCATGGCCACGAAGCGAGCCCGCACGGTTTCTACGCGTTCTTTGTTACGGTTCCAAACATAGGCGCCCAACACCCGATTGCCGGGTAGGCCTAATTTTTTAGACGTAATTAAATCGAGCGCGTTAACCCGTTCGAGAATATGAATGTTAGGATGTTGCCGAACCCGCTCATTTAGGGTCAGTTGCACCGCTTTACCAGTGGCATCGGCCGCATGAAAGATACGTCTGTGGCTGTGGCCACCTTCGCGGGTGAGATGGTAGGCGGCTTTACCTTGAGCTGAGGTCTCGGTATCGAAGGGCACACCTTGGTTGATCAGCCACTGAATAGCATCGGGGGCTTGGCGGGCCGTATATTCGACCACAGCCTCATCGCATAAACCGGCACCGGCGATTAAGGTATCGGCTACATGAGACTCTATACTGTCGGTTTCGTCGAACACGGCGGCAATGCCACCTTGCGCGTACAGGGTCGAGCCTTCTGCGAGCGGGCCTTTACTGAGTAAGTGCACTTGGGCGTGATCCGCCAGTTTTAAGGCCAGTGATAAACCGGCGGCACCACTGCCAATAATGAGTACATCGCAGAGGTATTCAACAGGATCCTTCATAACGTATCATTAACCCACTATGGATAGTTTTTCTATATTATCGCAAGCTGGGCGTGTGTGCAGCCAGAATCAGCTTTCTCAAATGAGTTCAGAACTTTTTCTCGCATCTGTAGTCCATATGGATGCGCTTATTATGAGCCGATGGGATTATACGTCGGATTATTCGGAGGTTACGCGGCTCCCATGAGCGATCACATTACAGATCAGCAGTTGGTTGAACGGGTGCAGCGTGGTGACAAAAACGCTTACGGCTTACTGGTTAAAAAATATCAGCATAAAGTGGCGAACCTAGTATCGCGATACGTGTCCAATTCAGGTGACGTGCCAGATGTCACGCAAGAAGCATTTATTAAAGCCTATCGGGCTTTGCCCGGATTTAGAGGTGACAGTGCCTTTTATACATGGTTGTATCGGATTGCAGTTAACACGGCAAAAAATTACTTGGTGGCACAAAAACGACGCCCACCCAGTAGCGATGTTGAAGTAGAAGACGCTGAGTATTATGACGGTGGCGACGGTTTAAGAGATCAGGCGTCACCGGAACGACTCATGTTATCGGAAGAGATTAAACGGGCGGTATTTGACACCATAGATACGCTGCCTGAAGATCTTAAAACGGCGATAACCTTGCGAGAGCTGGAAGGGATGAGCTACGAAGACATAGCCAACGTGATGGACTGCCCTGTGGGCACAGTTCGCTCTCGGATCTTTCGAGCACGAGAAGCTATCGACAAGCGAGTCCAGCCGTTACTTCAGGGTTGAACGGAGAATAACTGTTATGGCAAACCTTATGGAAAATATTGCGGCGAATAAAGAACAGATCTCGGCCTTGGTCGACGGTGAGCTGCAAGATAAAGCGTTGCTGGAACAATTAGGCAATGAGCCTGAATTGGCGGGTACCTTTGCTCGTTATCATCTTTACGGCGATGCCTTGCGCAACGACTTGCCCAAGCATTTAGATCTGGATTTAAGTGATAGCATAATGGCGGCCTTAGCCGACGAAGTACCGCATTCGGTGAACCCTATTGGCCAAACTGCCATCACTAATGCCCTTGACCCCAGTGCTAACCACAGTGCGAATGACCAGTCTCATGCGCCGGTCGCGGACACGCAGAGTAATGTGCTGCGGCCTATGTTTGGCCGTCGTCTGGCACCTATGGTGCGCTATGTGGGGCAGTTTGCGATTGCCGCTTCTGTTTCTGCCGCGTTAATCGTAGGCGTGCAGCAATATAGCCAGCAAGACGTTCAATTGCCGGTACTCAATACCATACCTCTGACAGGCAGTGCGACGCCGGTGAGCTTGAATTATAAGACTCAGACATTGCAACCTACGCAAGAGCAAGCCTTGTTGGAGCAACAACGCCGTATTCATGAGTTATTGATGGATCATGAATTACAGCAACGCCTGCGCCAAAATTAAAAACGAGCGGCCGCGCCATATTCGAAACAGCGTCCAAAACCAAGCGTTCAAAACCAATAGGTAAACAGTTTGAAAAAACAGGGGCTGAGTGCCGTCATCCTGATCTTTACATGTTTTTTTCCAAGTGTGGTGTTGGCCGAAGATGGCTCGGCTTCCAGCCTGCTGCAGCGCATGCAGCGGGCTTATCAACAACTTAACTTTGAACTGACGCTAATCGAATTCAGCCAAGGTGAGCTCGAGCCCAAACGACTAACGCGTGGCCATCTCGATGGTCAGGTATTTACCCATCTTACTCACCTTAATGGTCGACCACGAGAATTTGTGCAACGTGACGATGAAACCAGTTTCTTCGATGCGAGCCATAGTGGTTACACCTTGAAAAACTCCAACTTACCCGGCCTTTTTTATCGGCTACAAAATATGTCGCTCGACGCCTTGCACACCAAATACGATGCGGTATCGGCGGGTCGCAGTCGAGTCTTGGGTAGGGTGGCGCAAGTGGTGCGCTTGGTACCTAAATCCAATGACTATTACGGTTATGTGTTGTGGCTAGATCAAGAGACAGGTTTACTGGTGAAGTTAAACACCATTAGTACTGATACTAATGCCAGTAATGTTGATGCTCATGTCGTCGAACAAAGTATGGGCGTGGCCTTGAAGGTAAGCGATCAGCCCAGCCCGTTAATTAAAGAATTAAAAGCCGCTAACTTACCCGCGGTGATCTCGGTCTCAGATGTTTATCCGGCTCCTCAGCAACAGCTGCCGTGGCGCTTTGGATGGCTGCCAGCCGGTTTTGAACTGCGCTCCCAAGATAAGCACAAATTACCACTCACTGAGCAGCCGGTCGATTATGTCATGCTGTCTAATGGTTTGGTGGATGTGTCTGTGTATTTGGCTAAAATCCAGCCACCCGCAGAAGTGAAACAACAATTGGTACGCGAAGGTGGCACTCATTTGCTGACTGTGCTCTCTCCCGCAGGCGCAGACATTACGGTAGTGGGGGCTATACCAGTAGAAACGGCGCGACAAATTGCCGAGTCTATCACCCACAGAGATGCTCCTTAATGGTCACTTGTTATCTGCGGTTACCTATATTATCTGCGGTTTGCTGACATGCATGCCAACATTATTTATGGAGCCTCATCATGCTAGAAGAGATAGCGACCGTCTCTGCCGTATACGACGGCGAGGTTGAGGTGGTGTGTTTTAGCAAGTCGGCTTGTGGCCAGTGTAAACAAAACAGTCAATGTGGCACAGGTATCGTCTCTCAAGCCTTACCAGGGCGCGATCACAGATTCTTAATTGCCACCGATTTAGCGCTCACCGTTAATCAACAGGTGCGTATAGGTATTCCTGAGCAGGGGCTGCTGAGCAGTGTGTTCTTGGTCTATTTATTCCCGTTATTATTGGTGCTGGCGGGCGCCTTGCTGACCAGTGAGGTTTTTAACTTAGGCGACGGTGGTACCATTTTGGGCGCGGTGGTGGGCGGTATTATTGGTTTTGTGCTGGCCGCTCGCTGGGCGAAAGGCGCTGGGCGCTTAACCACAGAGCCGGTGATCATCAGCGCCTTATTACCGGTGGCGAGCGTCGCCTGTGAGGCAGATGCACCTTAGTCGCTATGAGTCTTTCTCTCATGATACCTAGAGCTATATTGACTAAGGATTGGCCTCTGTAATGCTAATCCAGTAGAATCCTGCCTTTCATTCTTGCTTTTCAGACTACGGACTCCTTATCGCATCATGAAGCACATTCGTAACTTTTCCGTCATCGCTCATATTGACCACGGCAAGTCCACCCTGTCCGATCGTTTGATCCAGGTATGTGGCGGTCTGTCGGACCGAGAAATGCAGCAGCAAGTGCTCGACTCCATGGACTTAGAGCGTGAACGCGGCATCACCATTAAAGCGCAAAGTGTGACCCTCAACTACCAGGCCGACGACGGCGAAACCTACCAGCTTAACTTTATCGATACCCCAGGGCACGTCGACTTCTCTTATGAAGTTTCTCGCTCTTTGGCCGCCTGTGAAGGCGCTTTGTTGGTAGTGGACGCAGGCCAGGGTGTTGAGGCACAGACTTTGGCCAACTGTTACACGGCACTCGATATGGACCTGGAAGTTGTGCCGGTGTTGAACAAGATTGACTTGCCTCAGGCTGAGCCTGAGCGCGTGGCGGCCGAAATTGAAGACATAGTGGGCATAATGGCTACGGACGCGGTGCGTTGCTCCGCGAAAACCGGTGTGGGTATGCATGACGTACTGGAACGTATCGTGGGCCAAATTCCCCCGCCAGAAGGCGACCCAGAGGGCCCATTACAAGCACTGATCATCGACTCTTGGTTTGACTCCTATTTGGGCGTTGTGTCTTTGGTGCGCGTGAAGAACGGCCGCCTGAAGAAAAACGATAAGATCAAAGTGATGAGCACCGGCCAAGTGTGGGGTGTAGATCGCATCGGTATTTTCACGCCTAAGCAAACCGACACCGACGGCTTAGGCTGTGGTGAAGTGGGCTGGGTCGTGTGCGGTATTAAAGAAATTCACGGCGCACCCGTGGGCGATACGCTCACGCACGCCAAGCACGGTGCCGAGTTTGCATTAGCGGGCTTTCAAAAAGTAAAACCTCAGGTGTATGCGGGTTTGTTCCCGATTTCTGCCGATGATTACGAAACCTTCCGTGATGCGCTGGATAAACTCTCGCTCAACGATGCGTCTTTGTTCTATGAGCCAGAAACGTCGAACGCCTTGGGCTTTGGTTTCCGCTGTGGTTTCCTCGGTCTGTTGCACATGGAAATTATCCAAGAGCGGCTAGAGCGCGAATACGACTTGGACTTGATCACCACGGCACCGACCGTAGTGTATGAAATCGTTAAAACTGACGGCGAAGTGATCCACATTTCTAGCCCGTCAAATATGCCGCCGCTGAATAACATCGAAGAGCTGCGTGAGCCGATTGCTGAGTGTAATATTCTGGTACCACAAGAATATTTGGGCAACGTGATCACGCTGTGTATCGAGAAGCGTGGCGTACAGAAAAACATGGTGTATCACGGTAAACAAGTGGCTTTAAGCTACGATATTCCGATGGCCGAAGTGGTATTGGACTTTTTCGACCGCTTAAAATCTTGCAGCCGTGGTTATGCTTCATTGGATTACGGTTTCAGCCGTTTTGAAACGGCGGACATGGTGCGCTTAGATATTATGATTAACGGCGATCGCGTCGATGCACTGGCCGTGATCACGCATAAAGCCAATGCCATCTATCGCGGGCGCATGCTGGTCGACAAGATGCGTGAGCTTATTCCACGCCAGATGTTTGATATTGCGATTCAAGCGTCGATTGGTAGTCAGATAATCTCCCGCAGCACGGTAAAAGCCTTGCGCAAAGACGTAACTGCTAAGTGTTACGGCGGCGACGTGAGCCGTAAGAAAAAGCTGCTTTCTAAACAGAAAGAAGGTAAAAAACGCATGAAGTCATTGGGTCGAGTTGATATCCCACAAGATGCCTTCTTAGCGATTCTTCATGTCGGTAAGGACAAGTAATTTATGGCGAGTAACTTTGCCTTGATTTTAGTGCTGATCACACTGGTGACCGGCATTATTTGGGCGCTAGACAAATGGCGCTGGGCTCCTCAGCGAGCACGTAAGATAGCCGAGGCGCAAGTTGCCCACGGCAATAAGGTGGATGAAGCCGCTTTGGCGCGCGCCGCTCGCGTGCCGGGTTGGATTGAGCAAGCGCGCTCGATTTTTCCGGTTATTGCCGCTGTGCTTATCCTGCGCTCATTTATTTATGAACCGTTTCAGATACCGTCAGGCTCTATGATGCCGACCTTATTGGTGGGTGACTTTATTCTGGTGGAAAAATTTGCGTACGGATTAAAAGAGCCGGTTGGTAATACCACCCTGATCGCCACCGGCCAACCGAAACGCGGCGATGTGGTGGTGTTTAAATATCCGGAAGACACGCGCATCGATTACATCAAACGCGTGGTAGGCCTGCCGGGGGATCGCATCGTCTATCAAGATAAGCAGCTGTATATTAAGCCTGCTTGTGTCGGTGACGATTGCCCAGACTTTGCGCCAGTGGCGCTAACCGCGGGCGAAGTAGGTGAGTTTTCGCAAAACGGCGTGCCGTTAGAGCGTTTTAATGAGCATCTCACCGAGCGCGGGCACGATATATTGAAAAATCCACAACGCCCAGATCTGACGCATCTCTACTATGGCCAGCCTGATACGGCACAGAACGAATGGTTAGTACCGGCAGGTCAGTATTTTACTATGGGTGATAACAGAGACAACAGCACCGACAGTCGTTTTTGGGGCTTCGTGCCCGCAGAAAACTTAGTCGGCAAAGCGGTGGCTATCTGGATTAGCTTTGAATTTGAACGTAATGCCGACAGCTGGTTACCTGCTTGGGTGCCCAGTGATGTCCGCTTTAGCCGCATAGGCGCTATTCATTAATGAAAAATTTGCAAATATTAGAAAAGAAAATAGGTTATACCTTTAAAGATCCCGCCATGTTGGTGCGGGCATTAACGCACCGCAGTGCCGGATCGCGCCATAATGAACGCTTAGAATTTTTGGGTGATTCGCTGTTAAGCATGGTGATCGCCGATGCGCTATTCCATCGTTTTCCTAAGGTTAACGAAGGCGATATGTCACGCATGCGCGCCACGCTAGTGCGGGAAAAAACCTTGGCCGAGCTGGCGCGAGAATTTGAGTTGGGTGAGTATTTGATTTTAGGCCCAGGCGAGCTTAAAAGTGGCGGCTTTCGCCGCGAATCAATTTTGGCCGATGCCGTTGAAGCCATTATTGGCGCCGTGTATCTGGATGCCAATATTGAGCAGGTGCAAGCCATGATGTTGGGCTGGTATGAAGACCGTTTAGATGCCATCCAGCCCGGCATTGACCAAAAAGATCCCAAGACTCGGCTGCAAGAGCTGTTGCAGGGTAAGCGCAAACCCTTGCCTACCTATACGGTCGAGCACGTGATTGGCGAAGCGCACAATCAAAAATTTACCGTGCATTGCCAGATTGAAGGCATGGCACAACCCGTGATTGGCATTGGTACCAGTCGTCGCAAGGCCGAGCAATCTGCGGCCGAACATGCTTTGGAAGTCTTGCTATGACCACACCTGAACAAACCTATTGCGGCTTTATTGCCATCGTCGGCCGTCCTAACGTCGGTAAATCGACCCTGCTAAATCAGCTGTTAGGGCAAAAGATCAGTATCACCTCGCGCAAGCCGCAAACTACGCGCCACCGCATCATGGGTATCGACACCAATGGTGCTTATCAGGCGATCTATGTGGATACTCCTGGCCTGCACATCGAAGAAAAGCGCACCATTAACCGCTTAATGAACCGCGCCGCTTCTAGCTCTTTGGGCGATGTGGAGATGGCTGTATTTATGGTGGAAGGTACCAAATGGACGCCAGACGATGAGATGGTGCTGAATAAGCTACGTCGTTTAGAGTGTCCTGTGGTGTTGGCGGTAAATAAGATTGATAACGTCGAAACCCGTGAAGAGCTGTTGCCGCATCTGCAGTGGCTGGCCGCTAAGATGGACTTCGCCGATATAGTGCCCATGTCTGCAGAGAAGGGCACGAATGTCGATGTGATTGCTAAATTGGCGCGTGGCCGTTTAAAGCCGTCACCGCACCATTTTCCCGAAGATTACATCACAG
The DNA here is from genome assembly GCA_018883865.1 of Candidatus Oceanisphaera merdipullorum. Taxonomy (GTDB): domain Bacteria; phylum Pseudomonadota; class Gammaproteobacteria; order Enterobacterales; family Aeromonadaceae; genus Oceanimonas; species Oceanimonas merdipullorum. The sequence goes on along the minus strand of JAHLFI010000135.1, from coordinate 3,030 downwards.
ATAGATCGTCGCGCTTTATGGCGGCAGAAATTATTCGTGAGAAAATCATGCGCTTTATGGGTGAGGAATTACCTTACTCGGTGACGGTTGAAATCGAAACCTATGAAGTGAACGACAAGGGTGTGGTTTGCATCAACGGTTTAATCTTGGTGGAGCGCAGTGGTCAAAAACGCATGGTGATCGGCAATAAGGGCGCCAAGCTAAAAGTGATTGGCACCGAAGCCCGCTTAGATCTAGAACGTTTGCTGGAGCAAAAAGTATTTCTCGAGCTGTGGGTGAAGGTTAAATCGGGCTGGGCCGATGATGAAAGAGCCTTGCGTAGCTTGGGGTATGGTGACGATTGATGAAGGCACAGGCCGCCTTTGTTATTCACAGTCGGCCCTATCGAGAAACCAGCCAACTGGTTGAGATTTTTACCCAAGAGCAAGGCCGACAAAGTGTCATTGCCAAAGGCAGTCGCCAGCCTCGCTCGCCATTAAAAGGGCTGTTACAGCCCTTTGTGCCCTTAAGCCTCACGTTTGGCGGTAAGGGCGAGCTTAAAACCCTGTTTAAAGTGGAGGCCACGGCACCGGCTATTCGTCTGGTCAGTACTGCCTTATACAGTGGCTTGTATCTGAATGAACTCATTTATTATCTGTTAGAAGCTCATACTCCTTTTGATGAGGTGTTTGAGGCCTATCAGAGCACCTTACAGAAACTCGCGGCCGGTGACAGACTAGAGCCCTGCCTACGCCACTTCGAATTTTATATGCTTAATGTCTTAGGCTATGGTGTTGATTTTACCGTGGATGCCCAAAGCGGCGAGTATGTAGAGGCCAATGCTTGGTATCAATATCAACCCGAGTCGGGTTTTAGCCGCCTACCCAAATGCGAACCGGGTGCTTATGCGGGCGCTCATCTTTATGCCTTGTCGGAGCTAGACTTTAGCACCGCCGAGGTGCTGTTAACCGCCAAACATTTTAGTCGCCAAGCCTTGGCTCCTTATTTAGGGGGCAGGCCCTTGCGCAGTCGTGCACTGTTTATCAAAGGAAAGAGAGGAAGTTGCAGTGAGTGAATTATATTTAGGCGTTAATATCGATCACATTGCCACCTTGCGTAATGCGCGGGGCACTAACTATCCGGATCCTGTGTATGCGGCAACGCTGGCCGAGCAGGCTGGCGCCGATGGTATTACGGTGCATTTGCGCGAAGACAGACGCCACATTATTGATAGAGATGTGGAAATCTTGAGTGACACCATTCAAACTCGAATGAATCTTGAAATGGCGGTCACTAATGAAATGCTGGATATCGCCTGTCGCATCAAGCCGACCTTCGTTTGCCTAGTGCCAGAAAAACGCGAAGAAGTGACTACAGAAGGCGGCTTAGACGTAGCCGGCCAACTGGATAAAGTGACGGCTGCCGTAAAACGCTTGAGCGGAGCCGGTATTAAGGTGTCGTTATTTATTGATGCCGAGCGCAATCAAATAGATGCCGCCTTAGCCACAGGCGCTCCCTTTATTGAAATTCACACCGGCCATTATGCCAATGCCGAGAGTGAGTCAGAGCAAGGTGCCGAGCTCAAGCGCATCGCCGCGAGCGCGGCTTATGCCAGTGATATGGGGCTAAAGGTAAACGCCGGTCATGGCCTGCATTACCATAACGTTAAGCCGATAGCCGCCATTCCTGAGATGTATGAGCTGAACATTGGCCACGCTATTATTGCTCGAGCTGCCTTCGATGGTCTGGAAAAAGCCATCCGCGACATGAAGCGTTTAATGCAAGAAGCAAGACAAGGGATTTAACCGCGCAGTGTAAAGCGTGAGGAGGGAGGTGTAACGATCACCACTACACGACAGACCTGAACGAAGAGAAAACGCCGAGCTTATTGCTCGGCGTTTTTATTGCATTGTCTTTGTCTCACGAATTACAAATAAGCTTTAGCTGCTGCTCTAACTTGTCCTAGTCGTTCTTCTAGCTCCAGTAATTCAGGCTCTAATTCATCTAGGGTTTGCTTAGCTAATAAAGCACCTTCCAGCTCGGCGACCAAGGCTTGTAATTGGGGTACGCCGCAGTAAGCCGTGCCGCCGTGTAGCTTGTGTAGATGGGGGTATAATTGCTCTTCATCTAACTCGCCAGAAAGTGCAGCGTTGAGCAGAGGTTCAAATTCATCAAAGGTTTGCAGTAATAGGCTGAGCATCTCTTGGGCGAGCTTAGGTTTATTTCCGACCTGCTTTAGGGCCAACGGCCAATCAATGTGATGTAAGGTCGCAGGTTTGGCAAAACGCTGGATTAACTCGGCGAGCATATTTTCATCGAGCGGCTTCGCCAGATAGTCGTCTATACCTTGTAATATTAAGCGTTCGCGCTCCCCGGCGATGGCGTGGGCGGTAACCGCCACTATTGGCGTTGTGGTGTTAGGGCCAGGGCCTGTGCGAATTTTTTGGGTCGCTTGTATGCCATCGAGCAAGGGCATCTGAATGTCCATGAATATCACATCATAGTGATTAACCGTGGCCAAATTGAGCGCTTCTTGGCCATTAGAGCAGGTGTCCACTTGGCTCACTTGCTCACTCAGCAAGGCGCTAATTAACTTAAGATTGGCGGGGTTATCGTCTACGGCTAACACCCGCATCTGCTGTTTTTGGCTGGCAGGCAGCAAGGGAATTTGCCCTAAATCCGCTGCTGCAGCTGGATGAAGGGTACTGAGATCTTGCTCGGCGAGGGCTATATTACAAACGTGCGGACTCGTTAAAGCTTGAGCTAATTTTTGGTAATGCACCGGCTTGGTAAGACACAGCTGTGCACCGCTGTGCACTAAGCTTTCTGCCAAAATCGGATCTGTGGATCCCAACAACACCACGACTTGGTGCCCGTGAGCTTGGTGCTGCTCAATGCTGTGCTCCATATGACTAGGCAGGGCGTTGGGGCCAAAACCGAGTAGCACGTAATCTACCGTCTCATTGACATTGGACTCCTGCATTAGCTGTACCCCCCATTCTTGTAATAAGGCGATGGTGGCGCGTCGGCTAAAATTATCTTCTTCTATAT
>JAHLFI010000134.1 GCA_018883865.1 Candidatus Oceanisphaera merdipullorum | reverse complement strand
CCATTACCAGCCCAGCCTTGGCTAACGCGCAGCCAAGTGCTGGTTTTTTCATCTCCTTGTCCTTCACGGTCCCAGTAAAATTGCACTTTTACGCGCCCGTATTCATCACAGTAAATTTCTTCACCCGGTGGGCCGGTGACGATGGCGCTTTGTTGGCCGGGCACTTGGGGTTTAGCCGGGCAGGTTGGGTGATAAGGGCTGGTCCAAGGTTGGGCGGTAAAATTGTTCTGGTAAGAACTCTGGCCATCACTCAACTCACCCAATACTTGCGGTTGCTTGCCCTGATATTCAAGTTCGGTAATTAGCCAAGACTGGTTGTACGCCGATTCGGGGTGTGCGCTCAGTGGTTGAAAGTGGCCGGCCATCAGTTGTGGGCTGTCACTGGCGCCTTGTACTTGCTCTCGGTGGTGACGATGGCGCGCCAGGCCTAACTCTGTGAGTTGCAGGCCCTCGGCTTGGCTGGTGAAGGAGCCGGGCCAACGGTAGTCTTCTAAGGCTTGTTCATCTGCATTGGCTTCGTCTTGTTGGGTCACGCTTTGTGGGCTCAACAGTAAGTTGGGCCGCGTAAAGTCATAGTCACGCAGGCTCACGCTGCCGGTGCGTACTTCTGGCCCTAGGCTAAAGCGATGGATGGCATGGCCATCGGCGGCTAAGCCCGCTTCGGCTTTAAAGGGCAGCGGGCCAAGCGTATCTAGCCCCTCGGGGCCGTCGGCCAGTATTAATAGTGTGTGTTCGGCACTGTGGGCAAAGTGATAATGAATGCCTGCTTCGGCCAAAATACGTTCAATAAAGTCCAACTCCGTTTCATTGTATTGCACGCAATATTCACGCGCGGCATAGTCGCCACCTAAGCGCCAGCTGCGGGTGTCGGCACTTAAGCCCGCTTCCGTCAGCAATTTTTCCACTATCTCAGGCACGCTGAGGGCTTGAAAGATGCGCACGCCGCGGCGTAAGGCGAGCAACGCCAAGGGCGGCACTAGGGTGAGCTGATAACGCAGATTGCGGTCGCTGCGACCCAACTCCGCCATGGCAAATACGATGCCGTGTACGTAGCGCTCTGCACCATAGGGGCTTTTTAGCACCAAAGTGGTGGGCTGTTGTAACAGTGCGGTGAGATCGGGCAGGGGGCTATGGCATACCAGTGTCACCTGCACTTGATAGCAGCCACTTATGCGCTCTTCACCCTGATAGTCATACACGGACTGGGTGCCCAGCTCGCCTAAAGTAAGCCAAGCCTGATGCTCATTGGCAGCAGGTTTACCTTGGCCAAGGGCGGTGCCGGCAAGGCTTTGTAATGCGGTGTTCATAGAATGTGCTTCGGCATTTAAACCGGCTCCGTGCTGAGGACGTTAGGCGCTGATTATTAGGGGTATGAGCTGAACGTTACGTTGTAATTAGCGCAGGTATTTTACAACAGTAAAATATTAAAAAGTGCTCGTTTGGAGCGTATGGCTGTGAGTTGGGCGCGCGTGCGTCAGTGGCTGACGTTTCGCTCTGGCTTCAATCTTGTGCCGTGCTGATGCGTTTAGCCAACTCACGCCATTCTTGCGCGAATTTTTGGCGTAGGTAGAGCTGCCTCCCGCGGGAGATCCCACGCTCGATAAGGCCCGCGCGGGCTTCTTTTCCACGGTGTTCGGCAATATCTCGCCATAGCTGCTCAGGTTCGAAACCGGACCATACCGACGGGATTGGAGCGAGCGTATTGGTATGGCAAACGGGGGCCACCCACTCGAATAACACAGTCTCGACATGTCTCAGAGGAAAGTGCTTGGCAACGGATGCGATGGCGTCGTAATCGACGTGATTGTCGACAAACAAGTCAGACAGCGCCTCGCACAGGTCCTTGTCTGTCAGTTGATCTGCCAATTTGTAAACTCCTCGACTTCCTCGTCCCACGCTATCGGCAACCACAGAGCGCAACAATTCTCCGGCCCGCCACCTCTAATCGCAGGCTATTTTCCGGAGGCGTTGGTGTTGCCTTGAGCGGCCACTAACACATGGCTACCCGAGGGGCAGCCGCACGCGACTATGTCACCGGCCAGCGCAACTGGGCCGCCGGGTAAATTCACGGTGCGCGGTGCGACCGCCACAATCGGCCCTTTGCCGGGGCTGCACTTGGGGCAGCTGGCCAGCATGCCAACTATGGCTATCGGTTGGCCCGCATGTAGCACAGTGCTGTCGCCTTCAAGCACGCTACCGCCTTGGGATGTCGCATCGCCCAATCGTATAATGGCTGTCATGTTTAAATCCTTTTCGGTTAACCACATCGTTATGCGCCATATGCCGTTACTCCTAGACGTGTATCGGTTACAGAGGCTGTGCTAGCGAAGTCCTCTTTACCAAAAGGGCGGCACTAAATAAGCGTTGACGCACAAAACGGAAAATAAAGCTGTAGCGTGATTGGGCTTGCAGCTTTATTTTTCGTTTTAAATTTTTCGTTTTAAAACACGGTCGAATTAAAAATAAGTCGACCGTGTATGTTTGCTTTAGGCGTGAGTGATGGCCGCCAGCATATGCTGGCGGCTCACTGCTACCGGTAAAGGCTTAGGCTGAAACGGGCGAGCGCCAGTCGTCAGAGCCAGATGTACCCGACACTTCATGAGTCCAGCTGATGGCACGATAGGTCATGTACACATCTTCTAGGTGGGTGAAGTGGGACATGGCCGGATCTTGACAATTTGGCATCAGGGCTTGCACGTCGACAATGATGGCGTCGGTCAGTTCGGTAGTGAAGTAATGCTCTTGGGTACCGGTCGCTGAGGTACGGAACCATTTGATGGTCACTTTAGGCAGACGCTCACCTGAGGTGAGGGCGTTATAAATCAGCGGTGAAGACTTATCGAACACCTTGGTGATTTTAACCGGCTTGTGTACGCGCTGGCCGGTCGGTTGACCGGATTGTACGTCACGGGGCAGCAACACTTGGTGCTCAAAGCCTTGTACCAGTACTTCGTCTTCGTGGCCTTCTTGATAGATGTTGCCCACCGAATCTTCGGTAAAAGTACCAGCCGTGATCAAACCCTGTTTTTCGCCTTCAATGGTCATATAAGCGGGAGTTGGCATGTTAATTATCCTCGTATTTATCAGTGTTAATAAGTTGGTGAAAACCAAACTTTAGCAAGATGCTGTTCGTATATATGCAGCATGTATGCCAATATTTATAATTCATATTTAACAATGACTTAGGTATTTTTTGTCAGGGTTATGTGTGCGGGTGTCGTATTTTCATGCATTCGTGCAGCTTTGGCTTTTTATCATGCAGCCTATCCTGCACACAGCCATTTCTCGGGGGCTGCACTAAGCTGTGCCAAGCCGGCCGCGAGCTCCGACAGCGTCACGGTGCGGTGCTCGGGTAATACGCTTAAGCCATTCACTAATAAGGGATTGAGCCGTCGATGGCGACTGGCGGGCAAAGGCAATACCGATTGCGGCGCCAAGGTGTCGGTGGTGATTTGGCCAAAGGGATGGCGTAGCGTCAGTAGCTGATACAGCACGCAGCACAGCGAAAAGAGATCTGTGGTCATTGAGGGCAGGGCACCATGAAACAGCTCAGGCGCGCCATAGCGATAACTCCAAGCATCCAGATCGGCACGATTAAGCCGAAAGCGCGCATCGCCGCCATCCTTTAACCGGCCGATGCCAAAATCAAACAGCAATAAGTCTTGGTGTTGATCCAGCAACAGATTGGCGGGTTTAAGATCCGCGTGTATCACGCCTTGCTCATGACAATGCAGCAACGCCGCTACTAGCTGGCGTGCCCATTTTAGGCGCAGCGCCGGCGGCATTATGCCGGCTTGGCGTAGCCGTTCTTCTAAGGTGAGTCCGGTCACCCATTCCAGGGTAAAAAAACCGTGTTGGTGTTGCGGACAGATTTCAAAGTGCAGATGGCGCACTATATTGCTGTGACGCAATTGACTGCCTAAGCGAAACTCGCCAAACAATAAGGCGTCGGCGCCTTGATGCTCCCGCAGATCGCGGTTTAGGGTTTTTAAGGCCACCCAAGGGGCGGGATCCCCCAATGACTCGCGCAGCAAGTCTTTGGCTTTATAGACCACCCCCATGCCGCCCACGCCAAGAATGCGCTCGAGTAAATAGCGCTCGGCCAACAGCCCCGCAGTGGCCATGGGTGATTGTCGCGCTTCGCTTACCACGGGCAAGCTGGGGATTAATGCTAATAGGCTCATAAATGCAATAGACTCATCTTTAGCGCACAAACACGGCCAGCGCCGTTAAGTTATCACTGGCCGGGCCCGCTAATACCAAGGAGGCGAGCTGAGTAACCGCAGCCCCCGGCGTAGGCAGACTTAAACTGGCCACCATTTGCTGATCGTCTAGCTCGCGGTATAAGCCGTCTGAGCAGAGCAATAAGCGATCTCCGCGTTCAATATCAAACTCTACGCTTTCTAGTGTCAGCTCAGGATCGCCGCCAATGGCCTTGGTGAGCACATGGCTCTCGGGGTGGCTTTCGGCTTGGCGACGGTTTAATTTTTTTTGTGTTACCCAGTTTTGCACCACGCTGTGATCCTGAGTGATTTGATACAAACGCTGGCGACGTAACAGATAACAGCGACTGTCGCCTGCCCACAAACAGGCCGCTTGCCCTTTGGGGGTTAACAGCAAGCTGATGATGGTGCTGCCAATGGCTTGACTATCGAGCAAGGTTTTCTCCGTTCCCAAATGTCGATTCACCTGCTCCAGTACCTGATGTAAGTCGAGTTGGCGTTGATTAAGCGCCAACTCAGTGGTGGGCACTTGTTGAGTGTGATCTGCCAGTGCCTCTATGATCATACGACTGGCCACATCGCCATTTTTATAGCCCCCCAAGCCATCGGCCACCGCCCACAGTCCAGCTGGGCTGTGGTTGAAGAAGGCATCTTCATTGCAATCCCGCATCTTGCCTGCGTGGGTACAGGCGGCAGAATGCCAGTTAAACAGTCGGCTCATATTTTTCCCGGTAAGCCAAAGGCAATTAAGGTCTGACGATTCAGCGGGTTAGGGCTGTGACGACTGGCCAGCAAGTATTGGGCGTTAAAGCCTTTTTTCTGCAACGTGGCTTTCAGCACGTTATTGCCGTCGTAGTCAGTGATCTCAAACTGATCCAGCAGACGAAACAGGCTCCACGTGCCGGTACTGTGCTGGCTGAGCACATTCTCACCAGACAAGTTATGCAGCGCTATGCTGGCTCGGTTGCTACTGGCGGTGCTGGGCCAACTAAATTGTTTACCTAAAATCGGGCCGTGTTCATACACCAAGCTACTGCCGTCTACGTTTAGTTCTGCCTTCAGCAGGCTAGAAGACAAGGCCAGCGGTTCTAACTTAAATTGCAGTTTCGCTTGGTTGCCATTTTCAGAGAAAAAGGCCTGTTGTATAAAATAGGCGCGCGCCATTTGATTTAAAAAGTGTCCCGACAGGGGCAGTCCTTGGCCGTCTATTTGCTTGACATATAATCGATTACGATTGCCGCCGACAAAGGGGCTGAGTACTTTTTTATAGAAACTATCCACACGGCCGCCTTGAGCAAAGAAAGCATTAAAATCACCTAATGCCACTTCTTGCTCGGCTTGCTTACCAAATGGATAACGCCCAGCAATGGAGCTGCGATAAGGGCGCCATAAGTCGGACGCATATTGCTGCTGAATATAGGCTTGCGAGCTGGCTAAGGTTAAGTGCCAGCTTTGGTCAACCAATTGCAGTAACCATTGGCTGGCCGTTGCCGGCAGCACTTCGGCCGCGCTACGTAAGCGGCCTAACTCATCGCTTTTACCAGACATACGCTCGCGAGCTAAACCATAGGCGGCTTGCTCGGGATCCGGCGCATTAGTAATGCCATTGATGCGGGTGTGCAAGGCATGCACAGCATCCAACGCATTTTGCAGCGCAGGAGCGGGCGTGCCGCCATCAGGCAACAACACATTTAAGTGTTGAAAATGCTGCGCCAGCGCTTGTTTGGCCGCACTCACTTCTATGGTGTCTAATGTGCTGTTAATGGCGCCGGTCGCCAGCTGATTGAGCTTAGGATTTACCTTAGCCGCCAGCTCACCAGCTTGACCGGCCAAGTCGTCTAAGCCGTCCATGAGCAAGGAGTTTTCGCGTACCGTTTTCAAGACCGTCAGCAAAGGCTGGGAGCTGGAGGTAATGGCTTGCAGCTGCGCGCCAGCGCCGGCGATATCTTCGCTGGGTTTGATTTGTAGCTGCGTCAGTGCCGAGCTCCAGTGCTCGGTATAATCGCGAAAATACATCTCTTCTACTTCGCGATAAATACGTTTAATTTCATGATCAGTGAGTTCGTTCGAATCCCCCAATACCCAGTTGTTATCGACCATGTCTTTCACAATGCCGATGCCACGGGCTAAAAACACCTGCTGATAGCCTTTGCGGGTATAGAGGCCGGGAATGTGATAATCATCAAATTCAAATACCCGTGGATAACTGGTTAGCACGGAGGCAAAGCTAAAGTCGGGCACTTTCACTAAGGCGCCGTCTTCTTGCAACATGCGATACACCAGCTCAGCAGTGGGCTCGGTGCGCAACTCGTTACGGGCGCTGATCAACACCTGATTATTGAGTGTGACGGGCTCAAAGCCTATGGCTAACAGATGGGCAAAATGCTCGGCTAAGTCACGCTGTAAGTCACCTTGGCCGCGATAGCGAACGGACCAAGTTTGTGCCAACCAATCTTGCAAAAACGTCTTGTCTAAGTGGCGATGCATGCTGAGCATTAAATACGCTCGCAGTGAGTTGGACAGCGTATTGCGCTTATCTAAGTTAGCGGTAATTTGCTCTTCAAGCTGGCGCTTAATGCGCGGCAGCATTTGTTTACGTAACTGCTGATTATAAATTTCTTGGCTCATGTGATTGAGCGGCTCACCTTGATATAAACCCAGTTGATCAAGCCAAGGCACTTGTGCCGACGCCGGATACACTTGTTTAGCTTGGCGCATGCTATTGAGTAGCGGCGCACTTTCGGCCAGTTCGGCGGTCGGCGGCAGTTTCTGATGTAATTCTTGGCTTTGTTCTAACTGGCTGGCCAGTTGTTGCTGGTGACCGGTGTTAAACAAGAAACTGTTGGCCCACAAGCCGCCGCCCAGCATTAATAAGCCGGCTACGCTGGCATAGGCGAGGCGATTGCGCCATTGCAGTTTTTTCTCATAGCCTTGGTCTAGGCTGGCTAATTCAGATTCGGGAAATATCACTTCTTCTAACAGCTGACGAATAAAGAAGCCGCGTGTTTCCCCCACGCTGGGTAATAGGTGGCGAGGCAGCGCTAAATTGCGACCAATGGCGGCGGTTGACGCATCTAAATGCGAGTTAACTTCGGGCGCACTGGTAAAATAAATGCCCCGCACGCGGCTGGCTTTGTGATAGCGAGTTTTGGCAAACGCCAGCTCAATAAACAAGGCCAATCGTTGGCCGATACTGGCCAGTTGTAACGGAAATTCCAGCAAGTGGCCGCGGCGCTGCACGTCGCGCTCTTGATGCATGCGCTGCAGCACTTGGCTGTTTAGGCGGCGCAGTAGCTCTTCAAACTCTTGGCGCAATACGGCGGCTTGAGTGCCGTCGCTGTTCTCACGAAACGTCACGCCCATCACCTGATCTCGGTCTTCGCGGCTCAGGGTTTCAAAAAACTCGGTAAAACCCGATAACCGGTCGGTTTTAGTCAGCACCACATACACGGGTAAGTCTAGCGTGAGGCGGTTTTGTAGCTCTTGCATGCGCTCACGTACGGTGCGGGCATACTGCTCTAGCTCAGGCTCGCTGTCGTGCAGCAGTTGATCCATGTCGAGCGCTAAGATCACGCCGTTCAGTGGGCGGCGGCGGCGGCGCAATTTTAATTGCTGCAAAAAGCCCTGCCACACGCCCGCATCCACGCTCATGCCTTCTTGTTCGGTAAAGCGCCCAGCACTATCAATTAAAATGGCGTTATTGGCATAAAACCAATCGCAATAGCGAGTCTGGCCTACGTCTTGGGTGAGGCGGTCTTGATGGTCGTTAATCGGAAACTCGACGCCAGAATGCTCAAGCAAGGAGGTTTTACCACTGCCTGTGGCGCCCAATATTAGGTACCAAGGGAGCTCATAACGAAAACGATCGCCGCGCTTACCATATAAGCTGGAGTTGCGGATCACTTGCAGCGCTTCTTGCAGACGGTCTTTGAGTACGCCCAGTTCTTCTTTGATCTGTTGCTTTATTTGCTGGCCGTATTCTTCATCGGTCCGTTGTTCGTCACTGAGCTGACGGCGTTGATCGCGCTTTTGTAATAGCAATAAGCTCATGCCCCAGATCAGCAGTAAACAGCCGCTGACTAAAAAGCGGGTGCCGATGCCGGCCAGTATTTTATGCTCACTGATGGCGATTAAGGGGCCGACTAGCCAGATAAATAAGATCAGTACTAAGGTCAGGATTAACGACCAGCACCACCTCTGGCTAAGGGTATTCCAACATGCAGTAAACCGGGCTTTCATGGAGTGTCAGATCCTTTTGTCACAATAAATTCTGTAACCGGTGGCTGGGCCAACGGGCTATACAGCGTCGTTAAGTTATTAGTTTGACTGGTTAATACCCAGTTAAAGCCGTTATAAAGAATGGCTAAACACAACACCGCCATCAGAGCCAGGCTCCATATCGGCACCCGTGCCACTAAAGACGGGCGGCCTTTGCGCAAGCCCTGCCAGTTAGGCGATAGCTCTTTTTTTATATCGCCTCTGAGTTGGCGAATTTGTCGATATAAGCTGTCTCGAATCGCTTCTAGCTCTTGGGTGCCGCGAGGCAATAAACGGTATTTACCTTCAAAACCCAAGCTTAAGCACAGATAAATCAGCTCTAATAAATTGAGGTATTTCGCCGGGTTAGTAGACAATTTATCCACCAGTTGAAACAGTCGCTCACCGCCATAGGTCTCGTTATGAAATTGGCTAAGCAAGCTATAACGCGACCATTCGCCTTCTTCCCCCCAAGGGGTGGTGGCCACGGCTTCGTCGAGCACGGTGCACAATACATAGCGGGCGATATTGACCTCTGTGGTTTGATCGCAACCGCGAGACAAGGCCAAGTATTCAAAGGTTTTAATGTCATTAACCAAGGTTTCTTTCAGAGTCGCCAAGTCTTGTTGCTCAATGGCTTGGCACAGCTGAGCTTGGTGTAGCAATAACAAAGAGGCGGCTTCTACCAGCGGATTAATGCCGACTCTCAACTCTAGCTCCGGGCGAATGCGCGCAGCAAACACCATGCGATCTTCTAATTGGGCATAGTTAGGGCGTTGGCCTAGCGGCTCTTCGGTCAGTGACACCTGGCGGGTGTTTTTTGACGAATGGCTCACCAGTACGGTGCGATCTTCAAAGGGATGTTGGCTCATCTCAGCTGTTCCTTATGGCCCAAAAATTCAGTTCTAGGCCGTCAAAATCCCCAGAAGCATGAAAGGCGAAGCCGCCGGAGCTTTCGAGTAAGGCCTTGTCTTCTGGCGTTAACGTGAGGGCAAAATAGGCGGTGCCGCTGTGATAGGGTAATTGCCGTGGTGCCACAGGTAATGAACGCAAGCGAATGCCGGGCAGATGTAAGTTCACCAGTTGGCGAATACGCTCTACTGGGCCCACCTTGAGTTGGTTGGGCAAGGTACGGCGCAATTCATCAGGATCACAATCGGCTCTGGCCGCCAGAATAAAGCCCGCATGCTCCAGCAAGCTATGGTCATGTAAGGTGGCCACTTGAATACCGTATTTACGCGTTTGTAGCGCCAGCTCAATGGCGTGTTGCTCCAACACTTGGCTGAGGTGCTGGCGAATATCGTGCATTACTAAGGTAAAGCAGGCCTGCAAGTCTTGGTGGCGATAGGCGTGTTCTTTATTGGGGCGGCGCAGCTCACCGTTATAGGTGGCCAGCTCGCCGTATAGGCTGAGCAATTCCACGTAGAGCTGCTCTGGATGCACTTGCGACTCGGCCAGTAAGTGGCGCAATCTGGGCTCGCTGCGGTTGATCAATTGCAGCATTAAAAAATCGCCCACTTCACTGCCGCCTAATTGTTTAGCACTGCTGATGCGTTGCGCCAGTTGATCGCCACGGTGGCTAAGCATGCTGATCACTTCTCGCAGATAACCGCAGATCAAGTCCGAGTGCTGAATGTCGAGCAGGCTGGGCTGATAATCGCGGTCTAGGCTGACCACGCCATCTGGGCTCACATCCAATAAATGACAGATGGGCAGCTTGACCCAGTTGGCGGGCACGTCTTGCTCTAGCTGTAAGCTAAAGGCTTGGCGGGCGCACATCACCTGTGTTTGCCCGTGTTCACCGGCGTTGGAGTCGGTAACATCGCGGCTGTAGCTAATGTAGCGTGCCACTACGTCTTTTTGTTCGGTGCGTTTTGCCTCCACGCTGTTCCCTACCTGCAGCGGCAGCGTTAAGCAGACGCGGCTGTCGGTGATCCCGGCCGGAATATCTAAGGCCAGCGGTTGATCATTGCTTTGCAAGTCAAATAAGGTGCCGTCTGGCAAGACACCGCTGGCTGCGTTGAGCACTATTTTTCCCATCTGCAGATATTGCGGGTCTAGCTGTAATTGAAAAAATCCCCAGCCATGACGGCGCCCAGTCAAGGTGCGCTGATTCAGCTCTTGCTGTAGATAGCGGTCGTGTTGTTGAAAATGTTGTGGGCGCAGTAGCATGCCTTCGTGCCAAATAACCTTGTCCATGGCGCTTATTTTTCCTTATCTACGGTAATGCGCACTAGCTGCTCACGGGTTAGCCCCAGCTCTACCGTGTGCGATTTTCCCGGAACGAGTGGCAACACATAGCGCCAGTTATCACCGTGTAACTGCCGATAAGCAGCCACTACGCCCACATATTTGGAGCCGGGCTTGAGCTTAAGATACAGATCGACAGTTTCACCCGGGCGTACAGCCAAGGTTTCAGAGACAATAAAGTCCGGGCCTAAGGTCTCGGCGGTGGCACCATAGAGGGCAAAAAAATCGCCATTGGTAAAGGCGGAAGCCGAGGTCATTTCCACCAGCTTAATGATCATGGGCGAGGGTCTTTGATTGACGTCGGGATTTTGGTCTTCGCTGGCCACCAAGGTCAAATGTAACAAGGTCTCGCGTTGTCCTAGACTGCAAGCGGTTAAGGCCAAGCTCAGCGTGAAAATAAGCAGTGCACGTATCATGAGTGAAAAATCCTGTTAAGCGAGATGCGGGTTGGCTGAATTCAGCAGTTGGGTCTGCTCTTCATAGGTTTGGGTGTAGTGACGGGCAAACAGTGACTGTCGCCAATCGTGGTCTTCACTCATGCTGTGGTGAAATTGCTGATAGGCCTGCCAATAACGGCCATCCACTTTACCCAAACGGGGCTTGGTGATGGTTTGTTCAAAGCGGTACACCAATTGGGCGGGTGATAGCTGTTCGATAACCCCAGCCACCGCCGAGCGCGTGGCGGCAAGGCTGGCCACCTGATGGGCCTGCAGCTCTTGCATACCTTGACGCAGCGCTTGCTCGCCGGTTAAGTAACCGGCTCTGGGCTTCAGCATTAGCTCCATGGCTTGTTGATAGTCGCTGCAAAATTTAAGCGGATTATTACCCTCGCTTTGCACCACCGTCATCGACAGCCGCATTTCATTTTTAATGTCGGCTCGAGTACGCAAACCATGCATGGTGCCGGTCACGGCCAGGCGCAACATAGCGCCCAAGCGTGCCAACACGGCTGCGCGCTCGTGGGCCGCAAACGCGGTTAAATCCACCCCTAAGGCGGCGGATAATTGCTGCCAGTCGCCATCGTTAAAGGGTTGAGCCGCGGGCGCTGGGCCTGAGGTAGGCACAGGATCCGGAGCCTGCGTTTTTTTAGGCTCGGCAAAGGCGGGGGCCGGCACTACCTCTGTAATCTGATCCAAATAGTCGTTGGCCGCAGGCGCGTCATCTGGCTGAGGTTGCAGCCAATCTTCTGCTGGATCAGTGTCGGGCCCACTCGGTTGCTGGCTTAATGCCTTGAGCGGGTCTAACTCTAAAAAGTCATCATCGGGAATAATATTGCTCTTGGTCTGAGGGCGAGACTGGGTATCCAGATACAAGTCGAGATCTTGGATCACGCGCGCCTGCAGCTGGTATTCACCAAAGATATATTGCGCACCTTGCACTATGGGCACCGGCTGATTAGCCGGTAAGCGCGCTTGAGTGTCCGCGAAAAAGGTGCCATTGCTGCTGACATCGGTCAGGTAAAAGCGGCCATCGGCAAAGGTGACTTGGGCATGCTCCCCCGATAAATGACGCTTAGTATCGGGCAGCGGCCAATCACAGCGTTCACTGCGGCCAATGGTGCCACCCCCTTGGGTAAAGGTATGAGACGAACGCAGATCGTGAGGATAATCTGGCGCGACCGTAATATTAAAAACCAGTTCCATTGCTGAGCTCCCGCTACTGCTGCTTGATCATTTCAGGTTGTGCCTTAGGCGCCGGTTCGCCCAACGGGCGGTAATGGTCGGTGTTGGTGCAGGCCGACAACAGTAAAAGTGCTGCCAGTACAGTGGGTATCAAGGGCATGTCAGATCCTCCAGTCTCGTGCATTTATATGGTGTTTTTTTAGTCGATAATTCATGGCGCCGCGGGTGAGACCCAACTCTTGGGCCGCTAACTTTTGGTTGCCATGGTATTTGTGCAGTACTTGTTCTAGCACTTGGCATTCTAAGTAATCGAGTCGTTCGTCTAACTGGCCGGTGCCTAAATCAGGGGTGTTTCCCCCCGAACTGCGGTCGGCGCTGAATGCGGGGTTAAGCAGTTCATCGGGTAAGTGGCTGAGTTGTAGCTCAGGCTCTTGGCCATGCAACAGTAGCGTGCGCTCGACCATGTTTTTTAGCTCCCGAATGTTGCCAGGAAACGGATATTGGCGCAGGCGCGCCAAGCTGGTTTCACTAAATGGCGGCACCTTGAGTTGCTCACGACGGCTAAATTCATCACTAAATAAGTGAATGAATTCAATAATGTCATCTTGGCGATCGCGCAGTGCCGCCAAGGCAATCGGAAATTGCGCCAGTCGGTAATACAAGTCTTGGCGAAAACTGTGTCGCTCCACCATCTGTAATAAGTCTTGATGGGTGGCGGCTAATATTCGCACATCGACCGGATACGACTGGGCATCGCCTAAGGGGCGCACGGTTTTTTCTTGTAACACCCGCAGCAGCTTGGCTTGCAACGACAGCGGCATATCGCCGATTTCATCTAAGAACAGCGTGCCGCCTTCGGCGGAGCGGATTAAGCCTTTGTAATCGCGATCGGCCCCAGTAAAGGCGCCACGCTTATAGCCAAACAGCTCACTTTCGAGCAAGTGCTCAGGAATGCTGGCGCAATTTTGCACTAAAAATGGCTGTGAGCGGCGCGGGCCATGGTGATGAATAGCTTGGGCTACCAGCTCTTTGCCGGTGCCGGTTTCGCCGGTGATCAGCACACAACTTTGGTGATGTAGCGCCTTGCTGATCAAACGGCGCAGCTGCTTAATGGCGGGGCTTTGCCCTGTTAGCCCATAAGAGGGGCTGAGTGCCTTAGTCTGCATAGATCCATGTTGCAGAGACCCTTGTGGCAGAGATAAGCGTGGCAGAGACGCCGGTTGCATAGGCAAGCGATTGACTTGCAAGTGGTTGGCCAGTTGCTGATGCAGCGCATATTGCTGCCAAAAGCTGGCGCCCAAGTTTTGTAACGGCTGGGTGTGTGCCTGTTGGCTATGGCCATGAAGGCCAATCAACAGCACCACGCCTTGCACCTGCTTTGCCATATCCACAATGGGCAAGGTGGTGATCATAGTCTCTGTGGTTAAAAAGCCGTGCTCTGGGCCAAAAAAATCCAGCTTAAAGCGGCCACTGCGTGCTGGCTCTGCCAAATGAATGGGGCTGTTTTGCAGCAAGCTGGTGCTGAGCAGGCTGTCAGCACTATAGTCTGCAGGCTCATGATAGTGGCCGTCGGCGCGCGAGCCCTGCGCGTCTGCTAGCGCGTGGCGGGTTAAGCGACTGTGGTCTTGATCCAATAAATAAATTTCTGCACGCTCCGCCAAGCTAAGTTGGCGCAGCGCACAGGCCCACAATTGCAGCACGGTACTGGCCGAGCGGCTGCTACAGAGTTGCGCCAAGATAGACAGTTGCAGCTGAGGGCAAAAGTGCGACTGAGTGAGAACCTTATCCCCTTTGCTTGCTCCGCTATTTATTTTATAAGCGGTGTCTGCCTTGTCGCTTGAGCCTTTGCCTAAGTGCATCGCCAAACTCATGCGTCCTCCTGCACACTCGACACAGCTTCCAAGTGTGTGCTGGGTACACAATCAAACCCCGTTTCTAGGCTCCAAGTGAGCTGCAAGGCCGACAAGGGTGCACCGCTTGCTTGGGCCGCCAGCAAGGTGTCAGAAATTAAGGGCATCAATAATTCGCGCAACAAGTGATCTATGTTGCGCGCACCGCTGTCACTGTGGCGGCAGCGGTCACGCAGGGCGGTCACTATCTCTTCTGAGTAGCTGAGCGTGATGCGTCTGCCTTGTAAACGCTGGGCCAAGCGGTCGAGCTTAATGCCTACCAGCTCCGCCATTGTGTCATCACCAATGGGGAAGTAGGGCACCACCGTCATCCGTGCCAACAAGGCAGGCTTAAAGTGTTGGCTCAAAGTAGGGCGAATGGCTTCTAACAAGGTGGCCGAGTCGGGCAGCGGTGTTTGCTGACACAGCTGCTCAATAATGTCTGAGGCCAAATTCGAGGTCAGCAACAGCGTGCAGTGGCGAAAGTCCACGGCACGGCCTTCGCCGTCGTTGGCGATGCCTTTATCAAAAATTTGATAAAACAGATTGAGTACGTCTTTATCGGCTTTTTCCACTTCATCGAGCAACACCACCGAATAGGGGCGCTGGCGCACGGCTTCGGTGAGCATGCCGCCTTCGCCGTAACCCACATAGCCGGGTGGCGAGCCAATCAGGCGTGAAACTGTGTGCTTTTCCTGAAACTCCGACATATTGATGGTGGTCAAAAAGCGGTCGCCACCATAGAGTAAATCGGCCATGGCGATGGCGGTTTCGGTTTTACCTACGCCACTGGGGCCGACCAGCAAGAAGACGCCGTCGGGCGCATCCGGATTGGTCATGCCGGCGGCGGTGGCGCGCACTGAGCGGTCGAGCGCTTGAATGGCATGCGCTTGGCCACGAATGCGGCCTTGCATGCGCTCGCTAAATTCCAACACTTGGTGCGAGCGTTGTTCAATCAGATTGGTGAGCGGAATACCGGTCCAAGCGGAGATCACCTCGGCCACCAATTGCTCGCTCACTTCGTAATGCACTAATACCTGCTCGGTTTGCAGTGCGTCCAACTGTTGTTGCAGTTGGCTCAGCTGCTCGGCCAAGGGCAAATCAGTGAATGCACAGGCGTGCTCTGCTGCTAAATCTTGTGCTGGCACCGATAATGGCGCCGCTGCTGGCGCTAAGTCAGGCTCAATCACATTAGTTGTGCTGGGGAATGCTTGCTCTGTTACCGGCTGTTCAGTGAAGGGCGCTGCGGCTAACGCTTGCTCGGCTAACTGCTGGCGCACGTTCAACAATTGCTCGGCTAGCTGTTTTTGCTGTTGCCATTGTTGCTCGAGTGCCGTGCTGTCTTGGGCCAGCTGGCGGAGTTGGCTGGCTAATTGCGCCAGCTCAGCGGGATCTTGTTCTAAGCCCGCTTGTTGGTCGCGCTCACGAGCGCTCAACTCACGCTGTAATTCGGCTTGGCGATA
The DNA here is from genome assembly GCA_018883865.1 of Candidatus Oceanisphaera merdipullorum. Classification (GTDB taxonomy): domain Bacteria; phylum Pseudomonadota; class Gammaproteobacteria; order Enterobacterales; family Aeromonadaceae; genus Oceanimonas; species Oceanimonas merdipullorum. The sequence continues at coordinate 12,583 of JAHLFI010000134.1, read as the reverse complement.
AGTGAGATCGTCCAAGGCCGCAGGGCGGGAGTTAAGGCTGATTTTAACCCGCGCACAGGCGGTATCGAGCACGTCTACCGCTTTGTCGGGTAACTGACGACCACTGATATAGCGTGCCGACAGCTCGGCGGCGGCCACCACTGCGTCGTCACGCAAATACACGCCATGACTTTGCTGATAGCGATCCGCCAAGCCCCGTAAAATGCTGACCGCTTGGCTCGGCGTGGGCTCTAATAACTGCACCGGTTGAAAACGACGGGCTAATGCGGGGTCTTTTTCAAAATATTTTTTGTACTCAGACCAAGTGGTCGCGGCTATGGTTCTGAGCTCGCCGCGCGCTAAGGCGGGCTTGAGCAAGTTGGCTGCATCGCTGCCACCGGCTTGGCCGCCGGCGCCAATTAAGGTGTGAGCTTCATCGATAAATAAGATGATAGGGACGGTTGATTGCTTAACGGCGTTGATTACCGCCTGCAAGCGGCGTTCAAATTCGCCTTTCACGCTGGCGCCCGCTTGTAGCAAGCCCATGTCGAGGGAGCGAATTTCTACACCTGCTAAAATAGGCGGCACTTCCCCCAACACTACTTTCAGGGCTAACCCCTCGACCACGGCGGTTTTACCTACGCCAGCTTCCCCCACCACAATCGGATTATTTTTACGACGACGGGCCAAGATATCGATCATTTGGCGAATTTCGCCGTCTCGGCCCAATACAGGATCTATGTGGCCAGCACGGGCTTGGGCGGTAAAGTCGGTGGTAAATTGCGCCAAGGCTCCGTCACTTATCGGCTGCGTCTGATTGGTTTGCTCACTGAGCAAGCCAATCAGTAGCTGGCGCAACTTATCTTTGGGAATGTCTGCCAATACCGCAAAGCAAGGGCGATGAGCATGGCGGCCGGGATTATTCAGTAGCGCCAATAGTAAGCAACCTTCGAGTACTTGCTCTAGCTTGAGCTCTAGGGTGCTCAACATAAAACCCTCTTGCAGCCACTGTACTAAGTCGGCAGAAAACACCGGGCTGCGCCCGTCGGTGTTGGCGCCAACACGGGTTTGCTGCAAGGTTTTTAATAAGGCGGCGGCGCTAAGATTAAATTGCCGCAAGGCCGCATTTAAAAAGCTCTGCTCGTTGTCTACCAAGCACAGCAGCACGTCTTCTACGAGGATCTCATTTCCGCCTCGGGCGACACAGCGTTCGGCGGCTTGCTCTAGTGCTTGGCGGGCGGGTCGGTCTAACGCACTCACCAGCTGGTGTAAATCGGCATTTAACATAGCTTAATTCCCCGAAATAATAATGGTGCCATCGGCGCGTTCGTGGCCTAACCAAGTGGTCCAGCCGAGCCGACATTCGTTATCTTCCACCAGCGCTAAGGCCCTTTTTTGGTCGGGCTTGAGCGCAAGCTTAATGTCGTAATCAAGCGGGTCGCGTAAGGTAAAGCGCACCAGCTCGTTAAGGGGTTGATACTTACTGCCGATGGGCAGTAAATCGTAAAAGTCTTGCCAGTCGAGATTTTGGATATGAATTCGAAACTTACTGCTGCGGTCATGCACGCCCGTGCCCACCACGCAATTCACACCTAGGCTGCTGTTCGCTTGGCCGAGTCGATTTTGCTGCTGCTCACTAATCGGCACGAAACGCGCCACGCATTGCTCAAGCTCGATGTCGGTATGTTTGAGGTAGTAACGCAGCACAGACTCAATCAAAGACGCCGAATGGGCTCGCTGCCCCAAGAGCCCCAAGTAAGACAGCAGGCGCTTCCAATCTAGGCGCTGATCTTGGCCTGTAATGTCGTTACCCAGGCCAATGAGTGCGAACATGCGTTGTGAAAACGCATCTTCTGCATTAGGGCGAAAGCTGGCCGCGTAGCGATACTTTTGATACAGCGGATAAAGCAGTCGATGCAGGCGGCTGTTAAACAGCTGCAAAAAATCTCGCGCCACTTCATGGCCGCTGTCATCTTGCGCTAATGGCTCGGTGTAAAACGCAGGCAACGGTGAGCCTGCGCCTACTAGCCCTAACGGGTTTAATACTAAGGTGGCCTGCCAGCGGCCTTGATCTTGGTAAAAGTGCGCGGCTTCTACATCGGCACTGGCAAAGCCAAACGAAGGATTAGCCTGAAACTGGATCAGGTTAAACACTTGCTCTTCGCTCAACTCGGGGTTGCGCGTCATTAACCAACGGCAGGTTAGCTCCAGCACCTTAAATAGCGCATAGCCGCGCACCGAATCCGTAAACGGGCCTGTGCTATTTATCTGCTTTGTGTTCATGCACGCTGTATTCATAAGATGGGCTGTTGACCCATTCTGGGTTGCCATGCAAAGCGTTCGCCGTTGGTGGTGTGCACGATCAACTCATGAAAGGCATTGACACTGGCGTACAACGCAAAAAACTCATTCAACACCGAGCAGAACAAATACACATCGCCCAAGCCCATAAAGTGCTCGTGGGCCAGCGTTAACTCGGTACGCACGCCGCGCACCGGCAAGCCTTGCCATAAGCGGTCGGTACGCTGGTGAGTGATGGCTTTAATGCCATCTAGCATGTGCTGGGTGCGCCGAGCCGCCGCTTCGTCATAAGGGGCACAAAAGTCGTAGGTTTGCAGTACCACCCGCAGTGCCGCCACGTTAGTGAGCGAAATATAGTTCAGCGACATATTGGAGATCAGGCGCCACATAATGTCCTCGCGCATCGGTGGCGGGTAACTGACCGTGGCGGGGCGAATGTTACGAAACTGCGCAAACTCCGGTGTGGAGTCGGTGGGCAAGCAAATATCGCCCGTCGCCAGCTCGCTGGGCAAGTCGTGGTTGCAGCACAATAATTCCACCGAGATGGTTTCGGGCCGAGCGTCCGCATCGGGCTGATAAAAACTGAGGTAGGTTTCTACCTTGCGGCTGTCTAGGCCGGGTTGGCGTCGCACGCTGTAATAAGGGCTGGTGTTGTAGTCGTGATGCTCAAATGACTCAAACGGCACATAGTGACGATAATGACGACCACCGGGTTGCCAACCGTAGACTTTTTCTACTGCAACTATGCTGGCGTATTGCGGCGGCAGTGAGGCCGGCAGCAGCTTATATTGGGTTTGGCGATGGTCGAGACGCAGCGGCACCGCATCGTGATTAAACAAGTTAATGGCCGGCGTGCAATACAGCTGGATCAAGTCTTTATGTGGCGTAAAGCGCGACAACGGCAGCTTGTTTAAGTTAAAACGCAGCTCCATGCGCCGACACGCTTGATGATTGGCGGTGGCCGCTTGGGTTATGTCAAACCCAGCGACGTCCACATACATCAGCTTTTCCGGAAAACAAAAATATTCCTGCAAGTGGCGATAACCGCTAAAGGTATTTAGCGAGTAGGGCAGCAAGGCCTGTTCTGGGCTAAAGCCCACTGGGCTAATGCAATCTTTAGCCAGCGGATATTGGTGTAATAGCTGGTCATCTGCGTCATACAACCACAATTCGGCTTTGTCCAAATACTCAAGCAGACTCAAATATAAGGTGGAGGCCACCAAGCGATCGCCGGCAAAGTGCAGGCGCAGGGTATCTAACCCCATGCCGGGTAAGTCTGCATGCGGCTCTGGTACTAAGTGCAGCGTGAGCACGCCGCCACTGCCTACCGGGGAAAATTCCAGCCGCTCATGTTTGAGCGGGTACAGCTGAGTGTCATAACAGGTACGAAAGCGACAGCTAACGCCATGTTTGGCGCGGCTTTCCACTTCAATATTGCGCGGCACCTGTTGGCCACGGTCTATGTTCGCCAAGGGCTCAAAGGCCAAAGTGGTCAGCGAGGGCAACGGCTGTAAATAGTTAGGCCACAGCAATTGCATTAATGAATGGCTGAGCTCGGGCAATTCATCATCTAGGCGTTGGCGTAGACGACCCGTTAAAAAAGCAAAGCCCTCGAGCAGACGCTCTACGTCTGGGTCTTGCCCTTGCTGGCCCAAAAAGGGCGCTAAGCCGGGATTACGTTGCGAAAACTCTTTACCTTGCTCGCGCAAGGCCTGCATTTCATCTTGAAAGTAGCGATTGAGCGACATATTAATACACTTTTATTTTGCCGCTGCCGGTGAGGTCAGCATCAAAGGCGATAGGAAAGCGACTACCATCCACCAGCACGTCACCTGTGATATGAAATCGCAGGTTAAGGGGCGTGCTGGGGTTGGTCTCGCTGCTCACCCTGGGGTTTAACAAGCGGGGCTCATAGCGGCGGATCACCGTTTCAATGTGCGCTCGGATGCTGACCATGGCGTCGTGTACGCTCAGGTGCAGTTGGTTTAAATCCGGCAGTCCATAATCAGGTTGCGTCATCACCGAGCCCACGCGGGTACCCAGCAACTTGCTGATGTGATTAGAAATTGAAGCGGCCAAGGCGTCTGCTGCAGGCAGGTGTTCTCGCCCTAAATTTTCGCCGGTTAAGCGCTCAAATAAACTGCCGGAACGCATGCCTTATTCCTTGTCCAGCTTGCCGACTAGCGACAGAGTAAAGTCTGCACCCATGTATTTAAAATGCGGGCGAATAGACAAGTTCACGCGATACCAACCCGGCTCTCCGCTGACTTCTTCTACATTGACCCTAGCGGCACGCAGGGGGCGTCGGCCACGCACTTCTGCGGGTGGGTTTTCTTGGTCGGCCACAAATTGACGGATCCACGTATTGAGCTCGGCTTCTAAGTCGGTGCGTTCTTTCCAGCTACCAATCTGCTCACGCTGCAATACCTTGATGTAGTGCGCTAAGCGGCTAACCACAAACAAATAGGGCAGCTGCGTACCCAGCTTGTAGTTCAGCTCGGCCTGCTTGCCCTCTTCGGAAATACCAAAGAATTTGCTTTTTTGTGCCGAGTTAGCCGAGAAAAACGCCGCGTTATCGGAGCCTTTGCGCATGGTTAGTGAAATAAAGCCTTCTTCCGCCAATTCGTACTCTTTGCGGTCTGAGACCAGCACTTCGGTGGGGATCTTGGTTTCAATTTCACCCATGCTCTCAAAGTGATGCAAAGGTAAGTCTTCAACGGCACCGCCACTCTGTGGGCCTATGATATTGGGGCACCAGCGGAATTTGGCAAAACTGTCGGTCAGGCGCGTGGCAAAGGCAAACGCGGTATTACCCCATAAATAATGCTCGTGAGACGCAGACACGTTTTCTTGATAAACGAAGCTCTTCACCGGATTGGCTTCTGGATCGTAGGGCTGGCGCAATAAGAAGCGAGGCAGGGTTAGGCCCACGTAGCGCGAATCTTCTTGCTCACGAAAGCTCTGCCATTTGGTAAATAACGGGCCTTCGAAGTGGTCTTTCAGATCCTTCATGTCCGGCAAACCTTCGAAGCTTTCTAAGCCGAAAAATTGTGGGCCTGCGGCACTGATAAAGGGCGCGTGAGACATAGCAGACACGGCTGCCACACTTTGCAGTGTTTTTACATCTGGCGCTGAGGGGCCAAACTCGTAGTTGGCAATAATGGCGCCCACCGGCTCGCCACCAAACTGACCGTATTCGGCGGTATAAATATGCTTATAGAGGCCGCTTTGGGTAATTTCTGAGGCATCTTCAAAGTCTTCCAGCAAATCTTCTTTCGAGCTGTTCAGTATTTCGATTTTGATATTTTCACGAAAATTAGTGCGATCCACCAGCATCTTTAGGCCACGCCACGCGGATTCCATTTTCTGAAACTCGCCGTGGTGCAAAATCGCATCCACTTGCTTGCTTAACTTGGCGTCAATTTCGGTGATCATGCGATCCACCAGCGCCTTCTTTACTGGCTCGTGCTGGTTATGGGGCTTGAGCAACTCTTCAATAAAGGCACCTATGCCGCGCTTAGCGATGTTATAGGCTTCGTCATTAGGGTTAAGTTTAGTTTCGGCAATGATCTGCTCGAGAATGCTGCCTTCTTGGGTGCTCTGCTGGCGGTCCAGCGCTGCGATATCCGTCATGATTATCCCGTTCCTTTGAATTATTGTGCGCTATCGCCCAAGCCCAGTTCGGCCAGTACTTTTTCTCGCGAGTCTGCGTCTTGCAATACCGACTCTATGGCTTTACGAAACGCCGGCGCGTTGCCTAGAGGGCCTTTTAAGGCCACTAATGCGTCTCTCAGCTCCATCAGTGCTTTTAATTCCGGCACCTGCTCCACCACACTGGCGGGATTGAAGTCTTTCAGCTCTTTAAACGACAAGCTCACTGCTAAGTCGTTGTGTGCGTCGTGTTCATCCAAGGTATTGGCCACGGCCAAGCTCAATGACAATTCTTGTTTGGCCAACACTTCGTTAAAGTTGTTTTTATCTATGCTAACCGGGCTGCGTTCTTCGATGGTTCTGTCATCTTGACGCTGGGTAAAGTCGCCTAACACCATGAGTTTTAACGGTAGCTCTACGTCTTCTTTTGCATCACCGATTGCCGGTTTAAAGGTGACGTTTACGCGTTCTTTTGGGGCGACACTGCCTTCTTTAGCCATGGGGCTTCTCCTTATTCTTAGGGTTGAAAGGGGTTAAAATTCTAATGCCAAGCTGGCATCAAGGCCGCACAGGCGCTCAAATACCTGTTGGCGCAAGGCCGGACGGTCATTTTTTTGCGGTAATTTATCCAGGCCAGTTAACAACAAACGGCAGAGTTCACGGCCAAGTTGTGGATCCCATTGCCACAGCCTTTGTTGTTCAAATTGCTGAAAAATGGGGTTGAGCAAGGCGCTGGCGGCGGCAAAATTTTTATCCTGTAAACAAAGCCGCGCCATGGCTAATCGCCAGGTCACGGCTTCTCGCTCCGAAGGTGCATGCTGCGCGCCCACTTGCAACGGCTGCAAGGCACCGCTTAGCCCTAGGCGGCTGAGCTGCTCAAAGGCCTCATCCAGTGCTACTTGCCACTGGCTGGCATCAACCGTGTCCAATGGCACTGGCGCTGTGGTTGCGGGCGTGGCGGCTTGTCTAGCGGCTTGTGCGGCTAGCCAATCTTGGGTGGCGGCACTGGCAAAGGGGGTGCCGTCATCAAAGCTCAACGCCAGTAAGCTCGGAAAAGCACCGCTAAAGCGACGTGTTTGCTGCGCTACCTCATCAGCGGCAGCCTGCCACTGTAAGCCCGTTAGGCATTGCCAGCTCATATGATGGCCATCCAGCCAAAAGGGTGCCTTAGTCAGACTGATTTCTAGCTCGTCTAACAAGGCGGCAAAGTCCCCTTGCTGCAACCGGTCTTGATACTGATGTAGCTTGGTAAGCGGCACCGGCTTAAGCTGGGTTTGCCCTTGTGCATTAGCGCCGGGCAGGGCGTTAATGGCGGCCCAAGTGAGCACTCGTGGCAAGCGAAAACGCCGCGCATCTGCCGGGTTATCACGTTGCCAAAAGCTGCCTAGCAACCGCGCCGCATCTTGCAATTGGCGTAATAATTTGGCCGCATCCCGCTCATTGGCCACCGCCGACAACGCCATGTCTTCGATACTGGATGGCCGCGCCTGATTGGCGGCTGCAGCGGGCGACTGAGCATGGGCCCCAGCGGACGGCTGCTGAGAATGCGGTTGAGAGTGCAATGCATGGGCTGAGTCGGCTGTCGGGTTAGCTGGCGCCGCACGTTGGGCTAAACGCGAAACCTGTTGCTGGCACCGGCGCACTAATGGCGACAATCCCTCGCTGGCTTCTGCTTGTAAGCCGCTTAGAGTTTGCTCAAGCTGGGCGAGTGCTGAGCTCAATTGCTCCAGTTCCGCTACCGACTGTCGCTCTAAGAAGGTGTCATCCAGTTGGGTGTCTAGCACGCCAAATAAACCCTGAAAAACGGCAATTCTGGCGCGGTTTTTACGAGGGTATATGCCAGACCAAAATGCGCTGCATAGTTCACTCAGTAAGGCACAGCCTTGGGCCAAACCGGCGCAGCCGTCCACCGCCAGCCAAGCGCGCATCAACCAAGCGGCCACTCGAATATCTTTCGTTTTGCTGCTGAGTAAGGCTTGAGCCTGTGCCGCTACCAACGGCCAATCTGGCTCTGCTCTGTGATAGATATTATTGAGTTTGCCGATCTCTTGTTCGATAGCGTCAAATTCATCTTCATAGCGGCAATCTTGCCCGCAAATATCGCCACCTTTAATAGGCTCAAGTAACGCATTCGCTGTGGTCATTATTATTATCCCGTGATCTTGCTACTCGGTTCATGCCGAGTTATTTGTAGTGTTATCTTTTGTCTGTTGAGACGTCGTGCTCATAGTTTGCTATTGCGCATATTCAGTTGTTGAGCCTGTGCAAATTGGTTCGACACTGAGTGTTAGATTTTATCCTCAACGCACCTGGCTACTCGCTATCCACTGAATAATAAATTTGAGTTTAATTCGTTAATGTTTACCAACTTTTATCCGCATTGATAGTAGGGGCTTTTGTGAAAGTATTGTTAGTTGCCGCTATTGCCATCTATAGCGACTGTGTTTCTTGGTTAAAGCTGCCAGTTGCTACGCGTTAATACCGCTGTGCATCGATGATTCACATATGTTTCGCATCTAAGCACCTAATATTAAAGTGGGTATTTTTATTGCCTGCTGCTTTATCAAATATTAATGCGGCTGATATAAAACATACATTTTAGTTACATTCTGGCAACAAGGGTGAATGTTGTAATAAGCCTTAATTAATCCTGAATAAGATAATTATTTTTACTTGAAACTGTTAATTACTATCATTCGAAATTATCGCTGAGTTACAATGCTGGTTTTTATTCAAGTTGTTGTTTTTAAAGGTTTTTAATAATAGTTAATAAGTTAAGTGTGGCCTGCATCTTAGTGTCTGGCTTGCTAGTAACGGCGAACGTGTTTTTTCCATTGCCGGGTTAAGTTCCATATAGCCATTGGTTATTACTTATTCCAGAGCACCTTTTTGTAACGCTACCTTTATGCTATCGCCAGTTATTTATGGCCAAGGTTGGTCTGACAAATCTCGTCGCCACTTGGGTGTTTTTTATACCTAATTAATATTTAGCTCAAGACTCTGCCACACCTTGGTAATGATTTGAAGCTTATCTACATTATTTAATTAATAAAGTGATATTTTGCAGATTGCAACGACTGAAAATCATGCATAAGTGTATTTTTTTGAGCTGTAATAGTAGTTTGTACGGGAGTTTTTTAATGTTAGGTCAGGTATGGCGTGGTTTTGTTGTGTTGGCTTGTTAATTGCATGGTTGATATTTTTGGGAGAATTATTAAATGTAAATTTGCAGCTTGCAGCTACGACAGGTTTTGTCGCGCATTATGCGGTTTCGTCTTAATACCTATTTTATGCAGCACATTTTCTACCGACTTTATTATAAGCTGCAGGCCTTAATCCCTTAGCTGGTAATAATTTTTTAGTGGTAAGGCTAGGTAATTTGCTAAAGATGATACGAAATTAAGGCTTATTGGCCGCGCAATTCAGCAAGCAGAGTATCAGCAGTTAAGCGTGTTATTGCTTGGCGCTTTGCCGCGAGTTATAGGTTCGTTATTGAGATCTGGTGGTGCAAGCATAGATTTGGGCAAAGCACACCAAGGCGGTAGCCTGCTTAAAAACCAACATTCGAGTAAACACCGCTCGAGTAAACGCCAAGGTAGGCTGACAGTTGCCCACCTAACATACTAAATAACCAGCACGGAGCCGGCGCCAATGCCGGGCATATTCTATGAGCACAGCATCGCCATGCACACAATAACAAGCGCCGTCAGTTTAGCTTCAGATTCAGCAGCCCCCAACGCTAACGAGCATCAAGCTTGGCTTATTTTAGGGGAGTTGGGCGAGCAGTCGGTGTATGACTATCAAGGTGAAGAAGCCATGAGTCACAGCTATCGAGTGCAGGTGACACTGGTCTGCAATAGTCCATTACCCGATCTCAGCGCTTTGTTACAACAGCCCTGTTGTTTGGTCTTGCACAGCCCACACGGCATTAAGCGTTATGTGCATGGCCTAGTATTTGCTATCAGAGAATTAGACCGCAGCGCGCGCCACTTTCGCTATCAGCTAACCCTAGTGCCGCCCTTGGCCTTACTGGCATTACGCCAAGATGTGCGTATTTTTCAAGCGCTAAGCGTGCCCGATATTGTGGAGCAGTTGCTGACCGAGGCCGGCTTAAGTGCCGACACCCGGCAATGGCGGATTAACCGCAGCTACGCATCGCGTGACTATTGCGTGCAATACAATGAAACCACACTTGGCTTTATTGAACGCATCTTGGCGGAAGAAGGGGTGCACTATCACTTTTTGCATAGCGCTGAGAGCACGCTGCTCATTTTGGCCGATGGCCCCGAAGGGCTAGACACGCTCGCACCCTTGCCGTTTAAAACCGAGGCCGGTTTAGCAACGGATAGCCATGCCATTCACGCCTTGAGTGTGGGCCCAGCAGTTCGTGCGGGTAGCGTTAGCCTGCGCGATTATGACTTTACGCGGCCCGCCTTATTACTGCGTCCCAACAGCCTCAGCCAGCCAGCAGCAGGTGCGGCCGACGAACACGCGCTGGAAGATTATCGCTGGCCCGGCCCTTTTATCACTCAGGCACGGGGCAGCCAGCTGACCGAATTAAGCTTGGCTAGCCTGCGTCATCACCGAGAGCAAGTAAAAGGGGCCAGTAATAGCCCCCAATTGTTGGTCGGCCATTATCAACCGCTGAGTGAACACCCCGAAGCTGCCTACAACCAGTCTTGGTTAATAACTGAACTTAGCTACCAGGGTAAGCAGCCCCAAGTACTAGGTGAATTGGCTGACGGCCAGAGCACTTATAGCAATAGCTTTACCGCCCAAGCTTGGACCAGCCCCTATCTGCCGCCCAGCCAGCCTAAGCCGGTGGTGCCCGGCCAGCAGAGCGCCATCGTCACCGGCCCACCCGGTGAAGAAATTTACTGTGATGAATACGGCCGAGTAAAAGTGCAATTTTACTGGGACCGCGAAGGGCAGAATGATGAAAAGTCCAGCACTTGGCTGCGCGTCAGCCAAGGCTGGGCGGGTAACGGTTATGGCCAGTTTGTGTTGCCGCGGGTGGGCATGGAAGTGTTAGTCAGCTTTATTAATGGCGACCCGGACCGACCCATCATCACCGGCTGTTTATTTAACGGCAATAACGCCGTGCCTTATGCGCTGCCCGAGCATAAAACCCGCTCCACCTTTAAAACTGCTAGCAGCCCAGGTGCAGAAAGCAGCAATGAGCTGCGCTTTGAAGACAAAACCGGCAGCGAACATATTTACCAGCATGCGGCCAAGGACTATCAAGAACGCATTTCAAACAACAGCCACAGCCACATAGTGAACGACCGCCAGCAACTCATCGAAGGTCAGCATATTCTCGAGGTACGCGGCGAGCAGCACCACACGGTGCACGGCAACAGCCATTGGCATGCCCAAGGCGATGCCCACCAAGTAAGTGATGCTGATCGCCACACCAAGATAGGCAGTAAAGACTTATTAGAAGCCGGCGACGAGCTACACATTAAAGCCGGCCAAAAGGTGGTGATCGAGGCCAACCTAGAGATCAATCTCACCGCCGGCGGCGCCATGTTCAAGATCGATCCCAGCGGCATTAAAGCCATGGGCGCCGCGGTGAACATTAATGCGGGCGGCAAGCCGGGCGTGGGCACGGGGATCAACATACCGGGTATGTTGCTACCGGATTCCTTGTTCCATGAACAGGTAAGTGGCGAGCAGTTAAACTTCCTGTCTCTATTTATCACGGAACTAGGCCCACTACAGCCTATCTGTCAAAAACAAACGGACGGTAGCTGCCCACTTACTCATTGCCCATGCCGTGCCGCAGCGGGAGGGCAATAATGCTGTTAAAAAAGGATTGGCAACATAGCAAGGCATCGGACGTTGATCATTGGTTAATCGTTGACCAAGCACGCCTCAAAGACGTATTGAAATACGTGTATTCCACTCAAGAGCAACCCGAATGGTATTACTTGTATCAAGGCACGGCACTGCAAAGCCTCAACAACAATGGTCCTTTACTAATAAAAGCCGATGCGGCCCTGCTAGAAACTTGGCGAAATGACAGCCGTTGGCGAGACAACACCAGTTTATGGATAACGCACGAATCTAGCTCTGCATTACTCATCTCTCATTTACAGTCATTGCTGATGGTAAACAACAGTCGAGATATTCCCTGTTTGCTTCGTTTTTACGTGCCGAACAGCCTAATGGCATGGGGAGAGAGGATACAAGGTCATACCCCACGCTTGCTGGGCCCTTTTCATGAGCTGGTATGGTTTAGTGAGGAGCAGTGGTGGACATTGCAACAGCCAGCCGAACAAGCCGCGGTCATTAAACATCTGACTCGTTTAAAATTAACTCGTGAAGACGAAAAAGCATTGGAAGTGATAACAGTATGAGCACCTATTTAATCCCGGAAGGCGATTGCCTAAGTCTGATTGCAGAGCGATATGGTGTAACGGTAGATGAGCTATTAAAAATAAATCCTCAAATCATTGACGTTGATCTTATTTATGCTGGTGAAATACTGCAGCTGCCTGAACCGAATGAAGACTTTATTTTTTTGCCAGAGTTACCTAGTCTATGCGGTACTCCTTGCTCTAAAGAGTATGTCGATGTAATTTACTTTCCAGGTACCGGAGAGTGGTGGGCTGTTACTCAAGAATTATTAGATAAATACATAGCTGAAGAT
>JAHLFI010000133.1 GCA_018883865.1 Candidatus Oceanisphaera merdipullorum | reverse complement strand
GGCCTACGTAGATAAGAAAAGTGTAAGAAAGCATATAATAAAGAGTGTAGAAAAAAACAGCGCCAATAGGAACTGTAATAGGAACAAGGATAGAAACTTGTTGCACGCCTTTAGGCCGTGAACACTTAGCTATTCATGATTAAATTAGCCGCTAAAGCCCAAGGCCTGCACTTGTGTTGATCCACTCTTCGAGCCTGCCAACCCGACAGATAAGGAAGCCAACTCACGCCGCTCCGGATAAAACTTGCGCAAACGGTCAAAGAAATCCGGTTGGCCGAGTGCCGCCCTAAACGCCCTATCATCGGCGTTAATGTCATAAACCAAACCCACTAACCGTGCCAGTAAAGCTTGATCAATACGCTGAGCAAGCGCCACATCGGCCGCCAGTTCAACACGCGTAATAGCGGGCGCCGGCAGCAATTGCTCAAGGCAATGCGCGCGTGCTAACTGGGCGTGCTCAGCCAAGGCTTGATAGAGCGCAAAGGTGCCGCGCGCCTTGCCTTCTAAGCTGTAGCCGGCAATGTGCGGCGTGGCCAACAACACATGGGGCACTAAGGGCGCCAGCACATTGGGTTCGCGCTCCCACACATCCATGACCAGTGTTAGCGGCTCAGCACCCAACTGGCGAGCCAAAAGCGCGGCATTGTCCCACACTTCGCCGCGACATGCGTTAATCAAGACTTGATCTGGGTTTAGCGCGCTAATCTGGCTTTCGCCAAGCAAATGCCAAGTCGGATGCTCACCACCTTGAGTAATGGGCACATGAAAGCTGACAATGTCGGCGGTAAGAGCTTGGCTCAAGTCGACAAAATCTGTCGGAGGGTTTAGGTTTATCGCGCTCGCCATCGGGCAGCTTAGCGCCTTGAATGGGTCACACAGCAAGACCCTCATGCCCAGCGCATTTGCGCGCTGCACTACTTGTGAGCCTGTATTGCCTACGCCCACCACGGCTAGGGTTTTATCTTTAAGTTGCCAATTTTTATGCGCCGCCACTTTCAACAAGGCCGCCAACACATAATCGCCCACCGCCACCTTGTTACAGCCAGGGGCACTGGCAAAGGCAATACCCCGCTCACGTAACAACTCAGTGTCTATATGGTCGCAGCCGATAGTGGCGGTGCCTACAAAGCGCAGCCGATTGGCCTTGGCTAAGAGCGCTTGATTGACCTGTGTGATGGAACGCACTAACAACACATCCACATCAATCAGCTGTTCAGGAGTCATCCCTCGGCCAGAGCAAGTCACTATCTCTGCCCAATCACCAAATAATTCTTGCACGTAAGGCATGTTCTCATCGGCGAGCAATTTCATAGATTTCCTCCTGAATGGCCGAGCATTTTAGCCGTTAATGAAATAAGTTTCAGCTATCAATGCCCCTCTGTTTTGTTAGTATCTTGGCTCCCTGTTACTCCTGACTGTGATATGAGCCTTATGAAACCTCGCCACTTATTTTTGGTGCCCCTCATCTTAATCTTGCCAGTGGCCATCGCCAGCCTTGGCTACCACTGGCATTGGCACTGGTTTCCACTACTTGATTTAGATAACGCCCCTGCGCTATTTGCCTATTCCATGACCTTATCCTTAGATGAAATTGGTATTGCTGTTATTTTAGCGGTGTTGAGTATCTTGGTGCTGCGTGGCTGGCGCCGACGCCCGTATCAATATGCGGTGTTCTTCTTTTGTTTAATGGTCGCACTTGGCAGCGCCTTCGTGACTAAATCGGTAGCCAAACAATATTTTAAAGAGCCGCGCCCTTACGTTATCTGGTTAGCCGAAGAGGGGCGTTTGACGAACAGTAATAACTTTTATGCTCAACTCCCCTTAACTCGGGAGCAATGGCTGTCTGATAGCTTAAAAAGCATGCCAGAAGAAGAGGTGCCTAAATGGCTAAAATTACATTGGCAAGATGAAGTGAGTTACTCCTTTCCATCAGGCCATTCTATTGCCGCCATGACCATCGCCAGTTTTTACTGTTTATTATTTGCCTATCGCCGCCGCTCAAATTGGTTGATTGCGGGTTTAAGTCTGTGGGCGGTCGCGGTGTGTTATTCACGCCTGTTACTGGGCTTGCATTGGCCGATTGATATTTTAGCCAGCAGTGTGGCTGGGGTAACCTTTGGTATGCTGGGCGCCGGTGCCTTTATCTATTGGGATAGACGGGAGATAAGAGCCGTAAGCCGTAAGCCGTAAGCCGTAAGCCGTAAGCCGTAGCTCAAAATTAAAACCAGCCAATAAAAAAGACACCAAACTGGGTGTCTTTTTTTTGATAATTTAACGTTTTGATTTACTTACCAAAGTGACGTACGAAGGGGGCAATCTCGTGCTCGGCGACCTTACGCACTTGGGTTTGCTCTGTGCCCAAGTATAAGAAGCCGACAATTTGATCTTGCTCGCTTAAGCCTAAATCCGCGTGTACACCGCGATCGAAGGCAAACCAGCCCGTGCGCCAAATACCGTTAAAACCTAAGGCTTGTGCCGCCATTTGCATGGCCATGAGCGCACAGCCTGCCGACAGCTCTTGCTCCAAGCGCGGCACCTTGTCGTGCTCCTTTACCTTGGCCACCACGGTAATCACCATAGGCGCACGAAATGGCAGTTGGCGAGCGTTTGCCACCGCCTCTGCATCGTCGCCTTTTGCCGCTGCGGCTTTAGCAAACACATCACCCAACAAGGCGCGTTGTTCGCCTTCAGAAACAATAAACTCCCACGGGGTTAAGCCCGCGTGATCGGGCGCACGCAAGCCCGCCTTAAATATGGTGTCTAACTGCTCGCCCGCCGGCGCCGGCGCGTTTAAGCGCGGGTTAGAGTGGCGATTTAATAGCAGCTGCAAAGCATCCATCTGGTACACCTTCTTAATTGAAGCAAAATCGATAGGGCAATACTCTAACAGCGCCGAGCAGCAAGCGCCAAATTTCACCGCGGACTCGGATCTGCCAAGCGTCACTTATATAGAAAGCGCGAGCTCCATGCCTTGGCGGATGGCGCTTTTGGCATCCAGCTCGGCGGCTACGTCGGCACCGCCAATGAGGTGTACCTTTAGGCCCAGCGCCTCAAGCGGCGCCAGTAATTCGCGGTTGGGCTGTTGGCCAGCACAAATAATCACATTGTCTACTGGCAAACACGACGCTTCGCCATCGCGTTCTATATGTAAACCCGCATCGTCAATGCGCACGTAATTAACCCCAGCCCAAAGATGTACGCCGTGGTGGCACAAGCTGGCTCTGTGGATCCAGCCGGTGGTTTTGCCCAGCCCCTTACCCGGTTTATCGGCCTTACGTTGTAATAACCACACTTCTCGGCTCGAACTCACCGCTTGTGGTGCAATTAAGCCACCCGCTTGGTGATAGTCTTTATCTATGCCCCACTCTGCCAGCCATTGAGGTAAATCCTGCTCTGCTTTCCGTTCTGGCCTAGCCGCTAAAAACGCCGCCATGTCGAAGCCAATGCCGCCGGCACCGATAATAGCCGCCTTATCCCCTACAGCCACTTTACCGGCCAACACATCTACATAACTCAGCACCTTAGCATGGTCTATGCCCTTTATATCAGGCGTGCGCGGCACTATGCCAGCGGCCAATACGACTTCATCAAACTCAATTAACGTCTCAGGCCGCGCGCTAGTATTCAGCCGTACTTCCACACCAGCTTGGCGTAAACGGTGGCGAAAATAGCGCAGCGTCTCACCAAACTCTGCTTTACCGGGGATCTTCTTGGCGTAATTAAATTGGCCGCCAATCTCAGCCCCTTGCTCAAACAAGGT
This sequence comes from Candidatus Oceanisphaera merdipullorum, assembly GCA_018883865.1. Lineage (GTDB taxonomy): Bacteria > Pseudomonadota > Gammaproteobacteria > Enterobacterales > Aeromonadaceae > Oceanimonas > Oceanimonas merdipullorum. The sequence continues at coordinate 25,424 of JAHLFI010000133.1, read as the reverse complement.
GATACTGTGGCCGCGCTCGGCGGCTTGGCAGGCAAAGCTTAAACCTGCCATGCCCGCCCCCACCACAGCTAACCGCTTGGGCTTTAAAGTGGCGCTAACGATTAGCTCAGTTTCATAACAGGCTCTGGGGTTCACTAAACACGTAGCCCGCTTTTGCACAAACACATGATCGAGGCAGGCCTGATTACAGGCAATGCAGGTATTAATCTGCTCACTTTGGCCGGCTGCGGCTTTATTGACGAAGTCTGCATCCGCCAAAAACGGCCGCGCCATGCACACCAAGTCCGCTTGATTTGAGGCCAAAATATGCTCGGCTACTGCTGGTGTATTAATGCGATTAGTGGCCACCACGGGCACGCTGAGTGCTTGCTTTACCCGCTCTGTCACCCAACTAAACGCGGCGCGCGGCACACTGGTCGCTATGGTAGGAATGCGCGCTTCATGCCAGCCAATGCCGGTGTTGATGATAGTCACACCGGCTTTTTCCAATGCGTGCCCGAGGGCTATTACCTCATCTAAGGTTGAGCCCAGCGCCACTAAATCCAGCATGGAGAGGCGAAAGATAATAATGAAACGCTCCCCCACATTGGCCCGCACTGCGCGCACTATCTCCAGCGCAAAACGCTGGCGGCGTACGCTATTTCCGCCCCAGTCATCGACGCGCTGATTGGTTCTGGCGCATATAAACTGATTAATCAGATAGCCTTCAGAGCCCATGATCTCCACCCCATCGTAACCGGCGTGTTGGGCCAACTTGGCGGTGTGAGCGAAGTCTTGAATGCAACCACGAATTTGGCGCTCACTCATGGCGCGCGGTGCAAACGGTGTTATGGGTGAAGCAAGCGCACTGGGCGCCACACTGAAGGGATGAAATGCATAACGGCCTGCGTGCAAAATTTGTAAGGCTATTTTACCCCCCGCTTCATGCACCGCCTGCGTTAAAAGCCGGTGGCGCCTAACTTGCCAGTTAAAACTGAGCTGGCAGCCTTTCGGCACTAAGCGGCCACGAAAATTGGGTGCTATACCTCCGGTAATAATCAAACCCACGCCGCCCTCTGCCCGCTCGCGGTAAAATGCTGCCAACTTTTGAAAACCGCCCTTTTCTTCTTCAAGCCCTGTATGCATAGAGCCCATAATGACGCGATTTTTTAACTGGGTAAAACCCAAGTCTAAGGGGGCGAGTAGATGCGGATACTGACTCATACTGCCTTTACCTCTGGTCATTTAATGAACGCTTTGAGGCTAATGGATCCAGTAGCCATGTTCAAACGTTTGTTTAGATCTTGTTTAACTATTGTTTAAAAAAGGATACCTAACGCATAGCTTAAGCTCGCTGCCTAGCCACTTAGCTGACCCTAGCATTTAGATTAGCGAAGGATTTAACAGGGTGTTTAACGTAGTATTGTGCGACGGCTGCCGCCATAATGGGTTAATTCGACAATTCATTAAGTTAAGGCGTTATTTATGTGGGCAAAAGTAAAATGGCTATTTCGTGGGCTAGCAAAAGTGCTAAATGCCATACGCATACTCCTTAAAACTCTGCTGTTGCTCCTCATATTAGGCTTTGTCTTTATCTTGTTTAGCTCAGATGACAATAACCCAATATTGCCCGATAAAGCCGCCTTAACCTTGGCCTTATCCGGCCCTGTACTGGAGCAAGATGCGCAGGCCACGCCACAAGGCATGGCAGAAAAATGGTTGTCTGGCGATAACACGCCGCCGCCCATGACCTTAAAGCAGATTAAAGATGCGCTTGAGTTGGCTCGCACCGACGACCGGATAGCCGCCTTAGTACTGCAATTACAAAATATGACCGAGTCGAGCATTACTAAACTCGACGAGGTGGGTGCGGCCATAGAGGCATTTAAAACCTCTGGTAAACCCGTCTATGCCATCGGCGACAATTATTCCCAAGGCCAATATTACTTAGCCGCTCATGCGGATCAGATTTTACTGAACCCCGCCGGCAGCGTGTCTATTCAAGGCTTAGGCGTTTATCGTCTTTTTTACAAATCCGCCTTTGAGCGTTTTAATATTACCCCTCATGTCTTTCGCGTTGGCACCTATAAATCGTTTGTCGAGCCTTATCTGCGTGATGATATGTCTGCAGAAAGCCGTGAAGACACCCAATTATGGTTAGGCCAGCTGTGGACGCATTATCAAGATCAGATTGTTAAACTGCGCAATATTCCTGCCGACCACATTAGTCCCACTGCCGAACAGATGCTGAGTCGTTTTGCCAAAGTGAACGGCGATCCGGCCCAATACGCGCTGCAACAAGGCTTAGTGGATAGCTTGGCGACGCGCAGTGAAATGCTGCAAACGGTGGCAGAGCAGGTAGGTTGGAATAGTCAAACTAATCAGTACATGAGCTTAGATGTGCCTACCTATCTAAGCCGTAACCAAATTATCTCTAAAACGAGCACACAAGCCGTCCCTGCGGTGGGCTTAATTACCGCAAGCGGGCCTATCATGTCGGCAGATACCGCCACACCAAATAGCATTAATGACGAGCATCTAAGCCAGTTAATTAATGAAGCACGCCTTGACGACCAAATTCAAGCGCTGGTACTGCGTGTCGACAGCCCAGGCGGCAGTGCCTTTGCCGCGGAGCAAATTCGCAGCGCCCTGCTGGACTTTAAAGAAAGCGGCAAGCCGCTGATCATCTCTATGGGTAGCACGGCGGCATCGGGTGGTTATTGGATAGCGGCAGACGCCGATAAAATTTATGCATCTCCCACCACGCTTACCGGCTCAATTGGTGTATTTGGTTTGTTTTTAACGTTTGAAGACGCATTAAAAAAAATAGGCCTTAATACCGATGGCGTGGGCACCACCGACTTTGTAGGTGCCGGCATCACCACCGGCTTGCCAAATCACGTGAAAGAAATAATCCAAATGAGCGTAGAGCACACTTATGGCCAATTTGTGAACATAGTGGCACAAGGTCGTAATATGCCAGCGGCAGAGGTAGACCGTATTGCCCAAGGCCATGTATGGACTGGCCAAATGGCCTTAGAGCTGGGGCTAGTCGATGAGCTAGGTAATCTAGATGACGCGCTAGCCGGTGCGGCCTTATTGGCCAACTTAGGCGAGTTTAACGTTAAGCAAATTAAGTTGCCTATGTCCGCGAAAGACAAATTATTGGCGCAATTTATGGGTGACTCAACAGTGCTCGGCAAGATTGCCATGGCCGCCTTGCCCCAAGTGTTACACCCAGCGGCAGAGCAAATGCAAAAAGCGGCGAGCAGCTTGAGTCAGTTTAGCGACGTGCACGGCCAATATGTATTGTGCATACCCTGTCAGAGTTATTAAGCGAGCACCAATAGTGAAGAGTGAAGAGTGCAGCTTAACGGGCGCTTTTCACTCTTACTTAAGCCATTAGTTTATGAGTCTTGAGGTTAATCAAATGGCCAAAAAGAACATCTACATCGCCTATACCGGCGGTACCATAGGTATGCAAAAATCCGCCAACGGCTATGTGCCGGCGGCGGGTTTTATGGCCAAACGCTTAGCGGCCATGCCTGAATTTCATTACCAAGAAATGCCCCACTACCACCTGCACGAATATCAGCCGCTGATTGACTCAGCCGACATGACCCCCAGCGACTGGCAAGCCATTGCCGACGACATTCAGGCTCACTATCAAGATTACGACGGCTTCGTGGTGTTACACGGCACAGATACAATGGCGTTTACGGCCGCCGCATTGTCTTTTATGCTCGAAGACTTAGATAAACCGGTAATTATAACCGGCTCGCAAATTCCCTTGGCCGAGCTGAGATCTGACGGCCGGCCTAACTTATTAAATGCACTTTATATCGCCGCGCACTTTCCGATTAATGAAGTGGGTTTATTTTTTAATAATCGTCTGTATCGAGGCAATCGCGCCAGCAAAGAGCACGCCGACGGCTTTGAGGCTTTTGACTCGCCCAACTTTCCGCCTTTGCTAAATGCAGGTATTCACATCAGCCTACAGGACGGTAAACTAGGGCTGCCAAGCGGCATGCCTCTGACGGTGAGTCCCATCACACCGCAACCGATTACCATGGTCACCTTGTATCCGGGAATTAGCCCGCAAGTTCTGGCCAACCAATTACAACCGCCAGTAAAAGCGTTATTGCTGTTGTCATATGGCGTGGGCAATGCGCCGCAACAGCCGGCCATGCTGACATTATTATCGGAGGCCAGCGCGCGCGGCGTCATTATCGTTAACCTCACCCAATGCCAGCGTGGCAGTGTAAACATGTGCGACTACGCTCCCGGCCGCGCCTTAGCCGCGTGTGGTGTGGTGTCTGGCTTTGATATGACCACAGAAGCCGCCCTCACTAAGCTGCATTATTTACTGAGTAAGAATCTCACGCCAGATGAAGTACGCTGCCAAATGGGTAAAAACTTACGCGGGGAGTTAACGAACACCTAGCCGTCTTGTGTTGAGTTGGGTTCAGGGTTCAGGGTTCAGGGTTCAGGGTTCAGGGTTCGCTATTCAACAGCTGCCACTAGTTGAGCAGCTGCGCCATGCTATTAATGTGCTTTGGCGACGGGGCTGTAGCCAGCCGTTAAGTGCAACACATCCCCAAGTCATCGCCGTTCACCGCGAAGGCCTGACCCAAGCCTTTAACAAATAAGCCCTTAATCGCCACTAACCGAGTGAGACGAAATCCGCGAACTAACTCAAGCCCAACCCGGTTTCCTGAAACGCGTATGCAAGCCATCAATCCTTGCTTGCCATGTTGGCCATTCTCAGTTTAACGCTTCAAAAACGCACTTCATTACAACACATTCATTTGCAGCTGCACTCTGGCCAAGTCACCGCCTTGAGCGGGGCCAAGGGCGCGGGTAAGAGCACCTTGTTTAAGTGTGTGGCCGGCGAGCATAAGCCCAGCGGCGAGACGCATTTTTTGGACGCCCACGTAATAAGTGGTGTCGTAAAGCCTTGGCTCGGCCAGACAAGGCCATGGGGTACTAATAGCTCGAATGCTTGGCTTGTTGGGTGTTTGGCAATGGCCGTACGACGCTAAACTGCATTAATGTGGCTGCAGTGAATCTTGCTCGTGAGGTGTGACGATTAGACAGAAATGATATTCTTAAAATATAAACTGCTGAATTTTAAAGGGAAGGAGTCAAATAGTGAAAAAAATAATATTGACCGCACTAGTACTCACCATATCAGCGCCAGCCATGGCTCAACAAATACCCTCAAGCTTGATTGAACAGTGCGCCGTGATTGAGGGCGATCTCGCGCGACTGGCGTGCTATGACCAGATAGCTAAGACACACAACCTTAGCGGCTCGCACCCAGTTCAAGCTCAAATGGGCGACACGGGGCAATGGACGGTTGAGAAAAAAACAGACCCTATTGACGATACAAAAACGGTCAACATATTCTTAACCGCAGACTCTGGAAACTCTCGATTTGGCAAACCCATCATGTTGATGGCACGCTGCGATTCAGAAAAAACAGAGATGTTCATAGACTGGCAAATATACCTCGGCAGTGAAGCCAAGGTCACGCTTAGAATCGGCGACAGGGATGCAAAAACCTCAAAATGGACACTCTCCTCCGATAGACAAAAGTCATTTAACAAATCACCCATCAGCACACTAGAAGAAATGCTGACCACGGATACCATGGTGGCTCAGATAACACCTTTTAATCAAAAACCCTCTACCGCCGTTTTTAATATTGCAGGATTAGACGAAGCCATTAAACCGTTGCGAGAAGCCTGTGCCTGGTAGCTAAGTGTCTGGTAGATAAGTATGTGGAGATAATTGACATCAAGGCTTGCGCGAATCTCTTGACGGCACATCAATCCACTGCGGCGTATGGCCGGTTTGCGCGGCGAAAAGCGCGAGATCGGCTTTACTGAGCAAGAGGGTGGCGGTGTTGCGCAGTGGATGACAATGAAAGTGATCGCCGTCCACCAAGTCATTATCTAACCACAGCTCCACGTCTTGATTAAGCGCATCATTTACTAATGCCAACACAGACACATGACCCGGCTCCACGCCTAAATAGCGGTCTAAACGATCGGCGGAAGCAAAACCAATGCGCGACCACCCCAACTGCTTTGATAGCGTTTTTAAGTCCACCTGCTTATGCGGTGTGGTTAATAAAAGTGCATGGCGACGACCGTAATTATCGCGCAAAAATAGATTTTTAAGGCGCGTACCTGGGCGTTCGAGCAACAAATTATCCGCTGCATCGCAAGTAAACAGCGGCGGATGTTCAATCAAGGGTGGCGTTATCTGCCAACTCGCTAACTGCGCTAGTATATCCATGGTTTTTATTCTCTTAATTATCAGTCGCACACTATATTAGACAGATGCTAATAGCCAAAGGCAGTCAAACATGGTGTTATCTAATGTATCTCACTTTAACCCGTTAGCGAAAACATAGAGGTCTAGATGTCGTCTTCAAAATCTTTACTTTCTGGTACCACCTTATCCATGTTGGATCTGGTACCCACCCGCACCGGACACAGCACGGCAGATGCCATTCGCGAATCAGTAGCCGTGGCGCAACATGTGGAGCAATTGGGCTTTGCGCGCTTTTGGTTAGCCGAGCATCATAATATTGAAGGTATTGCCAGCTCGGCCACGGCTGTGCTCATTGGCCATATCGCCGGTCAGACCCAGCGTATTCGCGTCGGCTCTGGTGGTATTATGTTGCCCAACCATCCGCCATTAGTGGTAGCCGAGCAATTTGGCACCTTGGCTACCATGTATCCAGACAGGATAGATCTCGGCCTAGGCCGCGCGCCGGGCAGTGATCAAGCGACGATGCGCGCCTTGCACCGTCGGCCAGAAGATGCTGACGACTTTCCTCGGCAAGTGGAACAATTGCAGCAATTACTAGGCCCATTGCAATACGGCCAAAAACTAAAAGCCATTCCCGGTGCCGACACTAATGTGCCGATTTGGTTATTGGGCTCTAGCTTATTTAGCGCCCAATTAGCCGCGCAAATGGGCCTGCCTTATGCCTTCGCCTCCCATTTCGCACCCCGCATGATGCTGGAAGCCGTAGCGGTATATAAAAACAACTTCCGCCCTTCTGCTACCTTGGCCGAGCCTTATCTGATGCTAGGCGTGCCGGTGGTGATCGCAGACACAGAGCAAGAAGCCAAGTTATTAGCCACTTCGGGCCAGCAAAAAATATTGGCGCTGTTTAGAGGCGAGTCCTTGAGCTTAAAGCCGCCGGTAGCCAGCATGGACGGCCATTGGTTACCCCACGAGCAACAAGGCGTAGAACAGTTTTTATCCGCCTCCGCCATAGGTGCGCCCGAGCAAGTGTCTGCCAAGCTCAATACCCTACTCGCCCAAACCGGTGCTAACGAGCTGATGGTAGTGACGGATGTGTATGAGCAAAGCGCACGCCACCACAGTCTCAGCCTGCTGGCTGAATTAGCGCAGTGATGGGCGTGAATAGTGAAGGGAGAAGAGGGGGCGTTAAACATTGCGCCATCTCCCTTTAAACTTCACGTTTTAGCGTGTGGGATTGACAGCCAATACATCTGCTCTAATCACCGACTGTTCGGCAATCAAGTCGGTCACCACGGCGCGGCTGGCTTTATAATGCGGCGTTAATTTGTGATCGGCCAGTGCTGCTTCATCTTGGTAGATTTCATATAGCCAGAACAGCTCAGGATCTTCTCGGTCTTGTAGCACATCAAACGTATGACAGCCTGGCTCATCACGAACTGATGCTTGGGCGTTAGGCAGCATGGCCGCTAAGAATTCATCGGTTTTGCCGAGCTTCAGCTTGGTTTTGACAATAATTGAATACATTGTAAACTCCGTTCGATTATTTAAATTCGACAAATAGTACACAAACCTTTCAGTAATAGACAAGTCAGCCAAGATTTACGCTGACGCTAAGGAGCCCCGCCATGGAAAGACCTCGTCCGTTTAACGGCATGCGTCATATCGCCTTCACCATGCCCAACCTCGAAGAGTGTGAACGTTTTTATACTGAGATTATGGGCATGCAGCTGTTGCGCCGCGCCCACGAAGATTTGGTATACCTGACCTGTGGCAACGATAACTTGTCTTTGGGCCGCAGTGACGTGGCCGCCACAGGCGTACAGCGCATGGATCACTTTGGCTTTATCGTCGACACCATCGAAGAGTTAGAGCAGTGGTTTTTGTACTTGAAGAGCCAAGGCGTGACTATGTTAGACCGCCCTCACGACCACGGTGACGGCGCGCGCAGCTTCCACATTACGGATCCGGCCGGCAACGTGATCCAGCCAATTTATCATCCCGATATTTCTGGCCAGCGCTTTACTAATCCTTAATTTCGATTAAGCATCAGTTGTGAACAAACAAAAACACCGAGCTTAAGGCTCGGTGTTTTTGTTTGGCTTGTAGCCACCTGAAGTGCGTTAAACCGGAATTAATAAGCTAATGCCGTCTTGTTCGAGGCGGCGCACTGTAACCGAAAACACCTGCGCTATCAGCTCAGGTGTCACCACCTCGGGCGGCCCCTGCGCCACTAACTGGCCTTGATGCAAACACCAAATTTCATCCGCGTATTGGCAAGCCAAGTTAATGTCGTGAATAGACGCTACCACCGTTAATCCCAAGGCCGCATACTCGCGCAATAACCTTAAGGTGGCTAATTGGTGCTGCCAGTCTAGGCCGGCCAGTGGCTCGTCTAATAACAGCAGCTTGCCATCGGGATTCACGCTGAGATCCACCTGTAATAAGGTGCTGGCAATCAATAACCGCTGTTGCTCACCGCCCGACAGCGTATTCACGGAGCGTTGATACAAGCTATTTAAGCCTAAGGGCTCGGCTAAGCGGGCCAGCGTTAAGCACACCGCCTCACTGACACCGCCAATCGGCTCGGCACCGAGTGCCAATAACTCATAGCCCAGCAAGCCATGGGGTAGCACAGTATCTTGGGCTAGCATGGCTCGATAGCGGGCCAACTCGTGAATGCTCAGTGTACTTAAACACTCACCATCAAGGCTAACGGTGCCTGCGCCCTCGCTCTTAGTGAGCCCTGCCACGCCACTCAACAAGCTGGATTTGCCGCTGCCATTGGGACCCATCAACAAGGTTAGGTGGCCAGCTTTAAAACTGCCGCTGATGGGGCCCACGCGATGTGGGAGTAAAAACGTGTCAATGAGCAGCATAACGACGTACCAATAACCAAATAAAAATCGGCGCGCCCAAAGTGGCAGTTACCGCCCCTATCGGCACTTCACCCACACTAAGGAGATTGCGCGCAATCACGTCGGCCAAGGTCAGCACGGCTGCCCCCGCCAACACGGAGGCAGGTAATAAAAAGTCTTGTTTGCCACCGGCCAAGAGGCGTAATAAATGCGGCACCACTAAGCCGACAAAGCCAATGGGACCGGCCATGGCCACGCTAAAAGCGGTGAGTAAGCACACCGCCAACACCAACTGGGGCTGCAAACGACGCACATTTAACCCCAACAATTGCGCCCTGTGCCCACCGAGTGCCAATAAGTCTAAACGCCGACCTTGACGCATCAACCACACTAACGTCACCAACGCCGGTAGCCACCACACCCAAGACAAGGTCTGGCCATGACCTAGGCTGCCCATCATCCAAAATAAGAAACTGCGCAGCGAAGCATCGTCGGCCAAATACAACAGCCAAGTCAATATCGCATTGGCCAAAATGCCGATGGCCACGCCAAATAATAATAAGGCGCCGGGCCCTAAGCGCCGGCGGGCCAAGGCCAGCAGTAACAGCGTGACGATTAACGCGCCCACAAAGGCCGCCAGTGATAAACTCCAATAGGGTAAGGCAAAGCCGAGTGAGGCAGACAACGACATGGTCAATACTGCCGCCAAACTGGCTCCGCTGGAGATTCCAATTAAACCGGGTTCCGCCAAAGGGTTATGCAATAACACCTGCAACACGGCGCCGCTGAGCGCCAAGCTCGCTCCCACCAAGACCGCCAACAAGGTGCGCGGCAATCTGAGTTGCCAAAATACTTGCTGCTCCAAGGCCGACACCGGCCGCCATAAAACCTCAACGCCCACACTCACGGCACCCAGCTGTAGACTCAGTAAAACCGCGCCCAGTAGCGCCAGCGTGAGGGCCAATAACCAAAGCTGATATTTGCGTCTTTGCTGCTTAATTAATACGGCCAGCATCTCGTTACCTTATGGTCTTATTGTCTATTATCAATTTTTTGCCGCGCCTCAAAATACGGCTTAAAGCAACGTTTCTTAACGCAACGTTTAAAATGGGGCTTCAAAATTTATCCAATTAAACCAAGCCGGATATTGCTGCCATAACAGATGTACCGACATCACTAAAGACACCGTCACCAACATGGGTTTAATCATGCGCGTGCCTTGGGTAACCACCATTTTTGAGCCGAGGCGGGCACCCACAAATTGGCCCAGCGCCATGGATAAACCCGCCACCCACACCACTTGTCCGCCTAAGATAAAAAACAATAACGACGCAATATTCGAAGTGAAATTTAATAACTTGCTGTGCGCCGTGGCCTTGCTAAGGCTAAATCCGGCCAGTGCTACAAACGCCAGCGCAAAAAAAGAACCGGTGCCGGGGCCAAAAAATCCATCATAAAAACCAATGCCGGTGCCAATTAATAAGGCGAACGGGATCACTTTTAAACGCTGTTGGCGGTCTTCATCACCCACTCTGGGTGAACATAAAAAATACAGGGCAAAGGCGGCCAATAAAAAGGGCAGCACCTTTTGCAAGACAGAAGCATCAATGAGTTGCACGCCTATGGTGCCCAGCACGGCACCAATAAAGGTACAGGCGATGGCCCATTTCATGGTGCGCCAATCTAATAAGCCTCGGCGAAAATAATAAAAGGTGGCAGAAAATGAGCCAAAACAGCTTTGTAATTTATTGGTGGCCAGTGCCATGGTCGGCGGCATGCCGGTCGCCAAGAGTGCTGGCACCGTAATTAGGCCGCCACCACCGGCAATGGCATCGATAAAGCCCGCCAACAGCGCCGCCAGCGCCAGCAAGCTTAAGGTTGTTATCTCAAGTTCCACTTAGGTGTCCCCATATTTAAGCTGCCCCATTGCAGTCGCGGGGCTACCCTATCAGCAAGCAGCCGTATACCACAGTTAAGTCGCCCCTCAGTAGCGCGTTCGTTCTACATTCCACAAAAACACAGACAAACGCATCTGTTATCAACATGAAGATGCGCGCTTATGCTAACTGATGAACTTTGTTTCTCAAGCAGCTGTCTTTACTAAAATCAAACTTAGCACCCATGAGCATTTAGACCTGAGGTTGGCTATGTTAACGTAGCTAAATATTAATGAGGAGCAATGAGATGACGGATCCGGTATTGAACCTATTACCCCACGATTTTCCGGATGCGGAAGATGGCGCATTTTTACACCTTGGTCCACAAAGCCTAGTGTTGGCTGGCGGTTGCTTTTGGTGTACCGAGGCCGTGTATCGCCAGCTCAACGGTGTGCTAGACGTGAGTGCTGGTTACGCCGGCGGCAGTGCAGACACGGCTAATTATGATGCGGTATGCAGTGGTGCCACTGATCACGCCGAAGCCATTCGCATTCAGTACGACAGCAATCTAATAGGCCCAAGCACCTTATTAAAGGTGTTTTTTGGGATCGCCCACGACCCCACTCAGCTCAATCGTCAGGGCAATGATATGGGCCGCCAGTATCGCTCGGCGGTGTTTTACCAAAATGCGGCCGAGCAGCAATTGGTCACCGATTATATACGCTTGCTCGAAGACAACGGCGTGCTGCGCGCGCCTATCGTGACCAACCTTGAGCCATTATCCGAATTTTTTCCGGCTGAAGCCGTCCATCAAAACTATGCGGCGGCAAACCCCAATCAGCCCTACATTGCCGCAGTGGCCCAACCTAAAGTGGCCAAAGTACAACATTATTTTAAACATCGGCTGAAAAAGGATCTCTAATATGGCTATCATTCCAAGCCCTTACGACTTAAGCCCTCCCAATGACGAGCAAGTTGCCAGTCTTACGGCGGCATTGAGCCCAGACGAGCAACGCATCTTGCGCCAACACGGCACAGAGGCGCCCTTTTGTGGCGGCTTGCTCGACAATGAAAAAGACGGCAGCTATTTATGTAAGTTGTGCGCCCTGCCGCTATTTTCATCGGCCTGTAAGTTTGAGTCTGGCACCGGCTGGCCCAGCTTCTATGCGCCTTATCATCCGGATCATATTACAGAAACCACAGACATCAGCCACGGCATGCGCCGCGTGGAGATTTGCTGCACGCGCTGTAACAGCCACATGGGCCACGTGTTTCCCGATGGGCCAGCCCCCACCGGCCTGCGCTATTGCTTAAACTCTGCCTCTCTGGATTTTTGTGAGCTAGGTGATGTCAAGCCAGATCCGCTGCAAAGAGGCGAGCGGGAATGCTTGTAAGACGGTGACGTGTGAAGGGTAAATCGTGAGGTGTGAGGTGTTTAACCCCAAACCCTCATGCTGTTATCAGTTACAACAAAGCGCCGGCCCCTCTAGCCCGCGCTTTTTTCTTTCTCCTCACCCTTCACATTACCCTCAGCGCTGCATTTCAAAACGGCGTACAAAATCACTGATCACTAAATCGTAGAGCTTATCTTTTAATAATAAATCTTCCACGCCGTGGTCGATGTTAGGGTTATCGTTCACTTCTATCACCGCCACCCGGCCATTGCCTTCTTTAATATCTACGCCATATAACCCATCACCGATGGGCTTAACGGCTTTGAGCGCGGCAGTTAATACGGCTTTGGGTGCTTCATAGGTCGGCAAGGTCACAAAACCACCAGAGTCGGCGGCTTGACCTTGATCGTGATGGCGGTAAATCTGCCAATGGCCTTTCACCATAAAATACTTACAAGCAAAAATAGCCTGATGATTCAATACGCCAATGCGCCAATCAAACTCGGTAAAAAAAAATTCTTGGGCCAGCACCAAGGCCGAAGCGTTGCGCAATATGGCTAAGGTATCAAGCAGTGCCGCCCTGTCCGCCACCTTATAAATCCCACGCGAAAAGGCGCCGTCTGGGATCTTTAACACCAAGGGATAACCCAGCGTTTGCTCTAACAGCGCGGGCGTTTCTTTACTCTTGGGGTTCACCATCAAGGTGTTAGGGGTCGGCACGCCGTGTTTGGTAAAGCTTTCGGCTAAAAACACCTTGTTGGCACAACGCAAAATAGATGAGGGTGAGTCCATTACAGCCAAGCCCTCGTGCTCGGCTTTTTGGGCAAAGCGAAAGGTATGATGATCGATAGCGGTGGTTTCGCGAATAAAGAGGCCATCGTATTCCGCAAGTCGCTGATAATCTTTCTGGGTGACAAGCTCCACATTCACGTCTAACCGCTCGCCGGCTTTCACAAACTTAGCTAAGGCCTTAGGGTCTGAAGGCGGTAGCGCTTCATCTGGGTTTACTAGCATGGCCAAGTCGTAGCGATAGCGTTTTACGGATTTGGGCTTGCGCCACATAATGCGTGAATAGGCTTCCAATGCCTCGGCAAACTGGTCTTCTTCTTCGCCCACAAGCTCGCGTGGCGATCGCGTGGCCAGCCCCGTCAGCTCCCAGCGGCTGCGCTTTCTAAAGGTGAGCTCTAACACTGGGCACGGCAAACGCTCAAACAGCTCGCGGCACAAGTTTTCTAACTCAGGCAAGGGGCTGTGGCCAAAGTAGCTTTTAAACTTCAACTGTTTAGCATCTTCCTTACCCTCATTCTCAGCGGCGTATTCGAGTAGCGCCTCATGCACGCCACTAAAGCCAAAGGCGAATAAGGCGCGGTTGTGCAGGTTGTTTAAGGTAGCCACTGACGGGATCACGTGTTGGTCTCGCGCCTCGGCCAGTAGTGAGCAATAGTAGCCATTAGAAAGATACTTATTGTTTTTACACAGATTGATGACCCTAGTGCGGCCGGTGTTTTTCCCCGACGTTTGCTGTAAGTAGCTGGCAAAGTCGACTAAATTTTCGCTCGGGAAATAAGGTGCCCAAGTACTGAGATCATCCACCACCAAAATAAGTTGCGCCATTGTGATATCCGCTGGTGATGCAGCAACAGGGGCTGCAATAAAGTCCATTAACATCCAAAACAAATATATGCGCTTAGCGTGAAATATTCTCGCGGCTGGGCCTAAATAGTCGTATTTTAAAGTACTCGTCATCTGCTTTGGGGGCCTTATGTCAGCACTTACGCCAGTACTTAGCGCTGCCGCCCAGATCCGCCCCGCAGTTAAAACTGAATTAACAGCATTAGTAGCCTTAGAAGAGCAATGCTTTACACAAGACCGCATTAGCCGGCGCAGTTTTCAGCGCTTTATTGAACACCCCCAAGATAAGCTATTGGTGGCGGAGCAAAAACAGCAATTACTTGGCTATATATTGGTGCTGTTTCGGCGCAACACCCGCCTAGCGCGTATTTATTCCATTGCGGTGTCGCCGGCCGCCCGAGGCTTAGGCTTGGGCCAGGCATTAATTGAAGCCGCAGAGCTGGCGGCCGAAGAGCAAGGCGCAGTATTTATGCGCTTAGAAGTGCGGGCCGATAATATTTGGGCGCAAAATTTGTATCAGCGCTTAGGCTATCGCCAGTTTGGCGTCTACCACAATTATTATGAAGACTTGCAACTGGCGCTGCGTTATCAAAAACGGGTGCATCAGTATCATGCGGCCAGTGGCAGCAAAAGCGTGCCTTATTATCGGCAAACTACCGACTTTAGCTGCGGTCCCGCCTCACTCATGATGGCCATTAGCGCACTCAATCCCAGTTATGAACCAGAAATAGACGAAGAGCTGCAGCTGTGGCGCGAAGCCACCACCATCTTTATGACCAGTGGCCATGGCGGCTGTGGCCCCCACGGTTTAGCGCTGGCCGCTTTTAGACGCGGCTTTACGGTACGGCTCATCCTCAACCAAACTAGCCCGTTATTTGTAGACAGTGTGCGCACGCCCGAGAAAAAGTTGATCTTAGAGCGAGTGCATAAACAGTTTTTAGCGCAAATGGCCCAAGCCGACATAGAGCTAATTTACGATCACTTTACCCTAGAACAACTCGCACACGGCTTGCAGCAAGGCGGCCTGCCCTTGGTGTTGATCAGCACCTATCACTTAGATGGTCGCAAGGCGCCACATTGGATCTTGGTGTGCGCCATCGATAAAGAGTTTGTCTATATTCACGATCCAGATATAGATGAAGCCAGCGGAGAAAGCGCCGTCGATAAGCAATATTTGCCCATAGAGCGCAGCCGTTTCGATCGTCTGGCCCGCTACGGCCGTCAAGGATTACGCGCGTTAGTGTGGGTATTTAAAGGTTCCTGATGGTTATTTAAAGATAAAAACCACCGTGCTAGAGGTCTATTTTTAACGTTTTCCCGCTTTTTATGAGGGGTGAGCACTGCCATTTAAATTATTTTCGCCTCCAACCATCATAAAAACTCGCCACAGCGGTCAGCTTCTGTCGGATTGAACAGCCTAAAAAACAGCCAAAATACAAATAAATCTCCATATATATCAACAACTTAAAAAAAATGGGTGCAGAACTGACACACTTTGTCATCTTGTTAGCCTTTCTTCACCATCCGAATTTCGTATAGTTAGCTCAAGTTACACAGCCGAGAGACTGTCATTATGAAAAAACGCATTATTGGTTATGCCTTACTGCCCTTCCTATTAGCCACCACTCCTGTCATGGCGGGAGAAGATCTTAAAACCATTCTAGGTGGCGGTGCCGGTGGTGCAGCAGGTGCTCTTATTGGTCGCCAAATGGCCGGTGAGACCGGCGCCTTAGTGGGTGCCGCCTTAGGTGGCGCGGCCGGTGGTGCTGTTACGGCTCATCGCGGTAATAAAAACGAAGCCGCTCTGGGTGGCGCCGTGGGTGCGGTAGGCGGTGCAGCCATTGGTAACCAAGTTGGCGGCCAAACCGGCCAACTGATTGGTGCCGGTGTCGGCGGCGGTGCGGGTTCAGCCTTGGGTGCAAGAACGGGTGACAGCCATAAGATTCAACAGGTGAGACATGGTGACTCTTACTATGACGACCGTAACCATGACCGCCACTATAACGGTAACTACGACCGTAACAATAACTACCAATATGACCGCCGCTACAACGACCACTACGACAGTAAATACGAGAGAAAACGCAGAGAGGCCGAGCGCAAGCACTATCAAAAAATACGTAAGCAAGAGATCAAGCATCAGCAGCGCCTGCGCAAGCAGAAACAAAAACGCCGTGAAGAGGCCCATAAAAATTGGGTGAAGCGTCAAGATAAGCGCTGGGATCGTTAAGCTAAAAATCACACTTATTGCAGAGCGTCAGAGCGGCCTAAGCATTTTGTAGCCCCCGTATTTTTTAGCCGGAATATAAATAGCACACTGCGGTCAAGTTCTGACGGTGAGAAACACTAGTCAAACTAAGCGCAGCTTAAATTAAAGTATAAAAAACAATATCTTAATGAAAAGTTGTTATATGCACCAAGTCTAAGTAAAAAGTTAGTTTCGTTTATTTCGCACTAGCTTTGTATAGTGCTCACAGTTAAACAGCATGAGAGAGACTGTACTATGTTGAATAAAAAAATAATCAGCTTTGGCTTATTGCCATTAATATTGGCGACCACGCCAGTATTTGCTAACGAAGATTTAAGTACCATTTTAGGTGGCGGTGCTGGCGGTGCAGCGGGGTCCTTAATTGGTCGCCAAATGGGCGGTGACACGGGTGCGCTAGTGGGTGCAGCCTTAGGCGGTGCTGCGGGTGGAGCCGTTACTGCTAACAAAGGCAATAAAAACGAGTCCGCAATCGGCGGTGCCGTGGGTGCCTTAGGTGGCGCGGCCCTTGGTAAACAAGTGGGTGGCCAAACAGGCCAGCTGATTGGTGCCGGCGTGGGTGGTGGCGCGGGTGCCGCCATAGGCGCACGCACGGGTGATGGTCACGACAAGCGTCGCTATGATGACGACCGTTACTACGACAAACGCTACAACAAAAAGCATCGTAACAAACATTGGCGCAAGCATGACTGGGACGATTAATCCCAGCACGGCTTAAGCTGACCTGCCCGCCTCTACATAAAAGGGGCGGGCTTTTTTATTGCGCCAGATTGAACTTACACCCCCCAACCCAACAATGGCGGCCTACCGACAAGAGCGTTGTCTTTTTTTGCCTTATACACTTACCTAAAAGACCCAACCTTCAAATAACTGTCATCAAATTGAGATTAAAGCGCCATTAAGACCTACTAGCCTAGTGCACAACCTCAACGCTGTTTACAGGCACAGTAAGGATAATGAACCATGAGTCAATTTGAACATCAGGATGAACAAAACCACCCTCGGCCACAGGTGCCTGAATTCACTCAAATGGTTGAGAATATTCTCAGCCGTCGCCGCTTTTTGGGCGGCGCTGCCGCCCTCAGTGCCGCCGCCTTCTTTAGCGTGTCGCCTCTTTCCCGAGCCATTGCCGCCGCCACCGACAGCAGTCCCTTATTAGGCTTTAGCGCCGTACCAAGCAGTACCGCCGACACCTTTGTGGTACCCAACGGCTACAAGGCAGAACGCTTGATCTCGTGGGGCGATGCCTTATTTGCCAACGCCGCGGAATTTAGCGAAGACGGCAACAATAGCGCCGCCGATCAATTGCGCCAATTTGGTGATAATAATGATGGCATGAGCCTGTTTCCCGTCGATAACAACAGCGCAATTTTAGCGGTAAATAACGAATACTGTAATTACGAGATCATGTTTAGCCATCAGGGTAAACAGATGACGCTGGAAGATGTAAAACGAGCCCAAGCCGCACATGGCGTGGCGGTACTCACCTTAACTAACACAGACGCCGGCTGGCAGTTTAGCAAAGACGGCCCTTACAATCGGCGCATTCACGCCAATACCCCCATGGCAATGAGTGGCCCAGCTAAAGGCCATGCGTTATTACAAACCAGTGCGGATCCCACAGGCGAGCAGATTTTGGGCACCTTCAATAACTGCGCCAACGGCATGACCCCTTGGGGCACCTATTTAACCTGTGAAGAAAACTTTAATGGCTACTTTGGCAGCACGGTCGCCGTTGACATTACACCAGCTCAAGCACGCTATGGCATAGGTGCCCAAGATGCCGGTTGGCAGTGGCATAACCATGATGAACGCTTTGATTTGGCCAAGCACCCCAACGAAGTTAACCGCTTTGGCTGGGTTGTAGAAATAGATCCCAACGACCCCACCTCTACACCCATCAAGCGCAGTGCATTGGGTCGTTTCAAACACGAAAACGCCGAGTTAGTTATCGCAGACAACGGCCAAGTGGTGGTGTATTTAGGGGATGACGAGCGCGGTGAGCATATTTACCGGTATGTGAGCCGCAATAAATATAACCCTGATAATCCGGCGGCCAACCGCGACCTGCTCGACGACGGCACCTTGTATGTGGCGCGCTTTAATAACGGCGCTGACAAAGGTGACCAGCTGTCTGGCAACGGCGAATGGTTGCCGCTGATCTTCGGCGAGCATGGCTTAACGCCAGAAAACGGTTTTTCCAGCCAAGCTGAAGTATTAATTCATGCCCGACTGGCCGCCACTCAAGTGGGCGCCACTACCATGGACAGGCCAGAGTGGGTAGCAGTACACCCAACCGAGCCAACCGTATTTTGCACCCTAACCAACAATAAAAATCGCGGTGTAGCGGAAAATCAGCCCCTCAACGGCCCCAATTCGAGAGCCGAAAATCACTACGGCCAAATTGTGCGCTGGCAGCCCACCTCGGGCCAGCACACGGATGCCACCTTTAACTGGGATCTGTTTTTGCTGGCCGGCAACCCCAGCGTGCACCCCGATACGCCGTATGCGGGCTCCGCCAACATAAACGTCAACAATATGTTTAACAGCCCAGATGGCATTGGGTTTGATAAGGCCGGTCGTTTGTGGATCCAAACCGACGGCAACTATTCCAACCAAGGCGATTTTGCTGGCCAAGGCAATAACCAAATGCTGTGTGCCGATCCCGCCACCGGAGAGATAAGACGCTTCTTAACCGGGCCTATCGCCTCTGAAATTACCGGCTTGGCCTTTACGCCCGATCAAAAAACACTGTTTGTCGGCGTGCAGCACCCAGGTGAAGAGCTCACCGGCTCGCACTTTCCGCTGGGCGCCAGCCACACGCCTCGCTCCAGCGTGATGATGATCACTCGTGAAGATGGCGGCATTATTGGCACTTAACAACCAGCGTTCATGCTACATGCCGTCAGTGACAGGCTAACACTAAGCTAAAGCGGCCAACCATAAACCAAAAGCGGCGAGATGTTTTTACATCTCGCCGCTTCGTTTTAGCGCCATGCAAGCAATAAGCCGAGGCGGTTATGTTTACCCCTGCTCCGAGGCCTTGCCTAACTTAGCCTCACGAAAGGCCGCTAACTTGTCTTCAATAATACCGCGCGTGGCTTCGGCATTGTCTTTAATGCTGCCATCAAACACCTTTAAGCCGTCTAATACTTTCACCGCTTCGCCGTAGCCCTTATCTATCGATTTTGTGATGATCGACAAAAACTTTTCCACCTGCTCGGCTTCTGGCATCTTGGCGTTTTGCTTTTTAAAGGTCTCAAAAAAGCCTAAGGCGCCCTCCACAATTCGCCCAGCGGTGTTTTCTGGTGACCAATGATCGTCCGCTGAGATGGCCATCTTTTCCGCCGTCACGGCATGCTCACTGCCCAGTTCGGCGTTGATCTTATCCATGATCTCGCTGTACAGAATATTCATCGCCTTATCGCTGCCCTGCTTAGCGCCGCCAAACATAGCTTCTACTATGCCTTGGTTGGCGCGGGCTTTAAGCTCAGTACGCGAGGCAGTTAGCTCTTCTCGCTTCACGTGCGGCTCTGGCTTTTCATGGATCTTAACTTGCTGGCCTTTCACTTGTTGGCCATCAGCTTGCTGACCCTTTACTTGCTGGCCCTTTACTTGCTGACCATAAGCAGCTTCGGACTCAAAGCGGCCAATTTGCACTGCTGGGCTATTAATAAGGGGAGTGACTGCCATGATACCGCTCCTATCTGCGAAAGGTGTGCTCAATAAATGTTTACAGCCTTAAAGCTGCCATACAAGGGTATCGGCAGCTGTGCTGGCTTCTTAACTTATGCGTTAACTCGCTCCTTAACGTAAACGCCCTATTGCTGGTAATCTACTGTGTGTTTTAGCTTAACTGACGGATAAGGACTCAACATGCAATATAGAGCGCTCGGCAATACCGACCTCAAAGTCAGTCTTATTGGCCTTGGCACCATGACCTGGGGCGAGCAAAATTCTGAGGCCGACGCCCATGCTCAGCTGGATATGGCGCTGGATCATGGTATCAATTTCATAGACACGGCTGAAATGTATCCAATACCGCCGCGCGAGCCTACCAAAGGCGATACCGAGCGCATGATCGGCCGCTGGCTAAAGCTGCGCGGCCTGCGCGAGCAGCTGGTGATTGCCACTAAAGCCGTGGGCCCGTCACGGGATGCGGTGCGCCCGTCTTACTTTAGAAACGGCCACGCCAAACTGGATCGCGCCAATCTTATTCAAGCGGTAGATGCCAGCTTACGCCGTTTGCAAACCGATTATATCGACCTGTATCAACTGCATTGGCCGGATCGCAGCGCCAACTATTTTGGCCAATTGGGCTTAACAGCATTACCGGAAGAAGAGACGGTGCCGATTCTGGAGACCTTGCAAGCTTTAGGCGAGTTAGTGGCCAGCGGTAAAATTCGCCACATTGGCGTGTCAAACGAAACGCCCTGGGGTCTGCACCAATATTTAAGTTTGGCCAAACAAGAAAACTTACCGCGCATCGCCAGTATTCAAAATCCCTACAATCTGCTTAATCGCAGCTTTGAAGTCGGCTTGTCGGAATTTAGTTTGCGTGAGCAGGTGGGCCTGTTGGCTTATTCGCCCTTGGCCTTTGGCATGCTCACCGGTAAATACCAAGCGGGTGCGCGACCGCAAGGCGCTCGATTAAGCCTGTATCCGCGTTTTCAGCGCTACTTAAATCCCCAAGCTCAAGCCGCCAGCGAAGCCTATGTCAACTTGGCACTTGAGCACGGCTTTAGCCCAGCGCAGTTGGCACAAGCGTTTGTAAACAGCCGCCCCTTTGTGACCAGTAACCTGATTGGCGCCACCAGCTTGGCGCAGCTCAAAGAAAACATAGACTGCATAAATCTCAGCCTAAGTCCGGCCGTCTCTAGCGCTATCGAAGCACTGCACCAAGCCATGCCTAACCCAGCGGTGTAAGTGAAGCGGCCGGTTAAATTTAAGCACCAATAAAAACACCGCCTTTGCAGGCGGTGTTTTTGTTTACTTATAACCTAAAGCATACGGCGTAACGCGTTTTTTACAGATTACGCAGGCTTTGAATGCGTTTTTCGAGCGGCGGGTGGCTCATAAACAGCTCACTCTTACCTTGGCCGTTAATGCCAAAGGCAGCCAGTGAACCTTCTAATTCCGCTTGTCGGCCTTGGCCTAAACGCTGCAAGGCGGCGATCATTTTGTCTTTGCCGACCAAACGCGCCGAGCCTTCGTCTGCACGGTATTCGCGGTGACGGCTAAACCACATCACGATAATGGACGCCAACATACCAAATACCAGCTCCAGCACCATGACTACGCCAAAATAAGCGATGCCGCCTAAGCCGCCGCCCTCTTCGTTGTCTTTGTTCATGGCGCCGCTGATCAGGTTGGCAATAATGCGCGCAAAGAACATCACGAACGTGTTTACCACGCCTTGTAGCAAGGTCATGGTCACCATGTCGCCGTTCGCGATGTGGCTGATTTCGTGCGCCAATACGGCTTCCGCTTCATCGCGGGTCATCTGATACATCAAGCCTGTGGATACGGCCACCAGCGAGCTGTTGCGACTGGCACCCGTAGCAAAAGCGTTCATGTCCTGTGAGTCGTAGATGCCCACTTCTGGCATGCCAATGCTGGCTTGTTGAGCTTGGCGAGTCACGGTAGAGAGCAACCAGTGTTCCATCTCATTACGCGGCTGTTCAATGACTTGCACGTTATAGGCGCGCTTGGCCATCCATTTGGAGATCAACAGTGAGATAAATGAACCACCAAAACCGAACACGGCACAGAAGACCAACAAACCACCTATGCTGTTGCGGTCTATGCCAAGCATAGAAAATACGATATTCAGCACCACACCCAGCACTAATACTACGGCCAAGTTAGTGGCAATAAACAATAAAATGCGCTTCATACGTTTCCTTGATCTAAAAAGTCTACAGACATAATGGGGGTAATTTGGCCAAATTCAAGGTGAAAATTATGACATATAAGGCTTATTTTTGTTATGTCAATAAGGGGGAAACATCAATAAAGTTATGCACGCTCTCAGATACCTCTGCGCCCAACCAAGGGATCTCACCTAATAAGGGCGCATTAATGCGCAGTTTTAGCGCCGCAACGTTGGCTTCAAACTCACTCATCTGTGGATCTATATGATTAAGTACCCAACCCGCCACGACCAAGCCGTCGTGGCGGATAGCCTCGAGCGTGAGCAGCGCGTGATTAATGCAGCCTAAGCGCGCGCCCACCACCAAAATCACTGGCAGATGCTCAACCTTGGCCCAGTCCGATAAATACTGACGTTCATTAATGGGTAAGCGCCAACCGCCGGCGCCTTCGACAAAAATACAATCGACGGCGGTGGCTTTGAGCCGAGCTAAACCCTCGCTTAATCGGCTTAAGCTTATCGACTCATTGGCTTGAGCCGCCGCTATGTGCGGCGCTATGGCTGGCGCAAACGCATAAGGATTGTGCATGGTATAGGGTAAAGGGATAGACGAGTTGGCCTGCAGGGTCAGCGCATCGCTGTTTTTAAGCTCTCCCTCCAACAACACACAGCCTGAGGCCACGGGTTTATAACCGAGTACCTTACGGCCCGACTCAAGGGTCGCGTTCATCAAAGCTTGGGTCACTAAGGTTTTGCCCACTTCCGTATCGGTGCCGGTCACAAAAAAGCACTTAACCATAAATCACTCCATAAGCCAGTTGGTAATTGGCCACGCTTTGGCCTTGGGTATTAATAGGATAGGTAAGATTGAGCCGCTGCCAACTGTGCTTGCCCATAAGCCCGCCGCGGCGCTCGGTATTCACCCGATTCGCCCCTATGCCTTTTAGTGACAGCAATAAGGATTTTAGATCGCTAAAGGCGAGCTGCTCGGTGGCGTAGTCACAGTGCCAGCGCTTGCCCGTGGCCGCCACGTCTTGTTCCAATTGCGCAGCCGTTGTAAAGCGATTGATAGGACTAGGCAGGCCTTCAGCATGCCAACAGTGCGCAAGCTCGGCCAAGCTGCCTTCAATTAAGGTGGCAAACACCAGCACGCCGCCGGGTTTAAGGCGCTGACTCCAGCCCGCCAACCAAGCGGCAGGATTACTGCTCCATTGCAGGCACAAATTAGCAAAAATAAAGTCCAGACTCTGCTCGGCCAAGGGCTGCGTGTCCATGTCGGCACACAGCAAAGTGATATCGGCCTTGAGGCTCGCCTGCTGTAGCATGGCCGGTGATAAGTCGAGCGCCAGCAGCAGCTCTGCTTTCTCTTTAAGGGCGGGTACAAACCAGCCACTGCCACAGCCAAGATCAAGCCCTACCGACACCCCGTAAGGCTGAGCGGCGGTTAATCGCGCCAATAGCGCCATGCCGCTGCGCCTTTGCAGTTCGTTATGCTGATCGTAACTGTGAGCGGCTCGGCCAAAGGCGCTGGCCACTTGTTGCTTGTCTATTGCCAAGGGGCTGTTCGGTAAAGGGGGTATCGCTGAAACCTGCATGGCATAACTCGCGCTAAACATTAAAAATTGAGACTAACGATTTTTTCGCCACCGACTACACAATGGATTTTAGTGTCGGAGCCTTACTCTTAGCGCTTATGCGTCACTCTTATTGCAGTGCCGCCAACAAGGCGTTGATGTCCGCTTGGGTGTGGGCGGCGCTTAAGGTGAGGCGCAGCCGTGACGAGCCTTTGGGCACGGTCGGTGGGCGGATGGCGCCGACCCAAAGCCCGCGTTCGCGCAGACGCTGAGCCAAGCCTAAGGTGGCTTGCTCGTCACCGACAATCAGCGGCTGAATAGCAGTGTCTGACGGCATAAGCGTTAACGGCAAGTGGGCCGCGCCATCACGAAATTGCTTAATACGCGCCTGTAACTGCTCACGTTTATCATCAGCGCCTTGCACCAAGCGCACCGCAGCCAAGATAGCGGCTGCTTGCGGCGGTGGAAGATGGGTGCTGTACACATAACTGCGGGCGTGATTATGCAAATAATCAATCAAGGCCTGACTGCCGCCAATAAAGGCGCCGCTCACGCCCAGTGCCTTACCAAAGGTACCCATGTGAATGTGCACTTTAGTGGCAGCCACGCCCTGCTCGCTTAAGGTGCCGCGCCCTTGTTTACCCAATACGCCCAAGCCGTGGGCGTCATCTATCATCAACCAGTTACGGGTTTGTTCGGCAAGCCCGCTTAAGCCCTGCCAGTTGCCTTGGTCGCCGTCCATGCTGAACACGCCCTCAGACACAATCAGACCGGATTTATCTTTAAGCCGCGCGGCCAACGCGGCCATGTCATTGTGGCCAAAGCGCTGCATCTTGGCCGGACTAAGTAGGCCCGCCTCTTGCAACGAAGCATGATTGAGTCGGTCTTGCCAAAGAGTGTGCTCTTTACTGAGCAAGGTTTTGATAAGCGCTTGATTGGCAGAAAATCCTGAGCTAAACAGCATAACGGCGTCTAACCCCAGCCATTCAGCCAGCTCAGACTCAAGCTGGCGATGAATAGCCTGATGGCCCACCACTAAGGGAGACGCCACGGCGCCCACGCCAAACTCACGCGCCGCCGCATCGGCGGCCTTGATCAGTTCTGGCGCCTGGCTTAAGCCTAAATAATCGTTACCGGCAAAATTGAGAAACGTCTTGCCTTGGCTCACTAACTGGCGCCCAGTCACTTTATCGATGGCGGGTAATCGTCGGCGCAAGCCCGCCTCTTCCCGCTCGGCAAGGCACAGATTAAAAGGCATATTCTCACCTTATTTATTAATGTATGGCCGGTGATAATCGCTGTCAGTAATAAGCTATCAGCCGCCAGAAAAACGCCTCACAGGCTCGCTTAAATAGCTCGCATGCTCTTGATACAAAACATGAACCAGCAAAAGAACTATGTGCACTTTAGGCTGACGGCCTGTCTCTTAGTCACATGTTTTTGTTGTGCTTAATGGCAATATCAGGCAAAGCGCACCGCTCCTCCGACTCGCCGTAAACCCATCCCTAGGGGCTCAAGCCGCGCCATCCTTGGCGCGGATGGTCGGCTGAGCAGACGCCCTCTGCCTTCCTGTCGGCATAAGAGCGGGCTGTCCGCGCAACAATAGGCTCCAAATCACCGGACGAGGCAGTGGGCATTGCCGGAGCCAACCGTCAAATGCCATGGACGGCATTTGCCGAGCGTCGTAGGG
>JAHLFI010000132.1 GCA_018883865.1 Candidatus Oceanisphaera merdipullorum | reverse complement strand
GTTTGGCGAAGTGGGCTTGTCTGGCGAAATTCGTCCCGTGCCCTCGGGTCAAGAGCGACTGATGGAAGCGGCGAAACACGGCTTTACCCGTGCCATTGTTCCTTGGGCAAATCGGCCCAAACATGCGCCACCTGGTATGGAAGTCATAGCGGTTAAAAAACTTGAGGAAGCATTAGAGGCGCTTTAACAAACCGTGAGATTAAAGAGTGCATAGTGATAGTAAAAAAGGGGGCTCATAATCCAGTTCTCAACTATCAAAGACTTTTTCGCTCTAGTTATGTGTATGCAGTGGCAAAACAGCGTTAGAGATGTTGTTTGTTCGGGGCAGGGAACGTTGCCTGCCCCGATAGGTTGTTCTCTTCACACTTTACTCCTCACGCTTCATTTCTGCACATCCAGCAGCTCTTCAAATTGGCGTAACAGCAGCGCTTCATCGCCTAGGTTTAATTCAACTAGGCGACGCAGTTGGCTGGCGCTCTCAATATCGAGTTGTTGGCATTCTATGCCGATGAAACCCTGCTTATGATAACGCTGGCGCGCTTGCATAATAATCATCTTCTCGTGTCCGTCTAAGGACAACCTCAGCTGCAGTGGCGTGTCTGGCAGGCCCGACCAAGGCTCTTCTACGCTGAGCAGGGCGCCGTGTAAGGAGATATCTTGTAGTTCAGTCGGATATTGATGGCCGTCTGGGGTCACTAACCACGCGGGCAAAGTAAACCCGATACGTGTAAATACTCTGCGTTCGGCCATATCGCTCTCCTGATCAAGCCGGTTCGTTAACACTCAGATGATTAAGCAGCGAGACGGCAAACACCAATCTGTCTTCGAGGCTAAATCGCTCTTCTAACATTTCGCCTAAGAGGCTGAGGTCTTCGTCTAACTCTGGTAACAGTTGGTCTTCATCTACTTGCGCATATTTATCGTGAAAGTCGAGCGCTTGTACTGAGCTTGCTTTCAGGCGTAGGTAAATTCGCTCCGCCAAGGTGCGGCCACTGCCGCGCGCGGCCTCGTAGGCGCCCATCACATAATCATAAATTTCAAAGTGTGCGGCGCTAACGTAGTCCACTAGCTGACTGCAAAAATCGGTCAGCTCTTGCGGTGAAGGCAGTGCTTTTTTATTGCTGGAGAGGCGGATATATTCTACGAGTAATGCTTGGCGCGCTTCCATAAAGGCATCTAGCGCCTGATGTTTACCGGTGAGTTTCGCTTTGCTTTGTGCCATTTTCCTAAGCATGATTGCCTCCTTGAGATGACCGGAGCAGGCTTACTCGCCTCGCTCACTAAAGACCAACTTACCTATCCATCATTAAAGAGAAACCGCGGCTGGGTCAATCCTTTTCCCACTGACTTGGGCGCAAGCTCGCTAAAAATTGTTTAATAAGACACCGGTTGACGCCACTTTTATCTTACCAATCATTAACTTGGATCAAACTGTTTACTAACGTAATCAGGTATAAAATATAACCATGAGTCGGATTAAATCACTCGTCGAGTTAACGTATGTCTGCGGCGTAGCATCGAATGGCCAAAAAGCCACCAATTTAAGCGCACTTAGCGGCTAATTGGGGCTTTATGTCATCTGATGGTACAATGTCCGCATTTGCCACCTGTTTTGGGACGATAGAATGCCAACTTTGAAAAATGATCGTTACTTACGTGCTTTATTACGCCAGCCCGTAGATTACACGCCGGTGTGGATGATGCGCCAAGCCGGTCGTTATTTGCCTGAATATAAGGCCACGCGTGCCGAAGCCGGCGATTTTATGTCGCTGTGTAAAAATGCCGAATTGGCCTGTGAAGTAACCTTGCAGCCTTTGCGTCGTTTCCCGTTAGACGCGGCCATTCTGTTCTCCGATATTCTGACCATACCCGATGCCATGGGCTTGGGTCTGTATTTTGAAAACGGTGAAGGTCCTAAGTTTGAGCGTCCTATTACGTGTATGGCTGACGTGCAAAAGCTGGGTATTCCCGATCCCGAAGGCGAGCTGCAATATGTGATGAATGCGGTACGTACTATTCGTCGCGAGCTAAAAGGCGAAGTGCCGCTGATTGGTTTTTCGGGTAGCCCATGGACGCTGGCCACTTATATGGTGGAAGGTGGCGGTTCTAAGGCGTTCACCAAAATCAAGAAAATGATGTTTTCTGACCCACAAGCCATGCACTTGTTGCTCGATAAGCTGGCCGACAGCGTGACCAGCTATTTGAACGCGCAAATTGCCGCCGGTGCTCAGTCATTGATGATTTTCGATACGTGGGGCGGTGTGCTCAGCACGCGTGATTACAACGAGTTTTCACTGCGTTATATGGCCAAAATCGTCGACGGTTTAGTGCGTGAAAACGAAGGCCGCCGTGTGCCGGTCACCTTGTTCACCAAAAATGGTGGTCAGTGGTTAGAAGCCATTGCCGCTACCGGTTGTGATGGTATTGGTTTGGACTGGACCATCGACATGGCAGACGCTAAACGTCGCGTCGGTGATAAAGTGGCACTGCAAGGCAACATGGATCCTTCTATGTTGTATGCGCCTATCCCACGCATCGAACAAGAAGTGGCCACTATCTTAGAAAGTTTTGGCGAAGGCCCCGGCCACGTCTTTAACTTAGGGCACGGTATTCACTTGGACGTAGATCCAGAGCACGCAGGCGCCTTTATCAATGCGGTGCAGCGTTTGTCTCGGCCGTATCACGCCAAGTAAGCAGCTCGTTCAGTAATTATTTGTTCAGTACCTATTTGTTGTTCAGTATCTAGAACGCAGCCAAAAAAAAGCGCCTTAACGGCGCTTTTTTTATGGGGATTATTTATGAGCACTTTTGCTAGCTAACTTATCCCCATTCTTTTTTATATTGAGCTATGTTAGCCAAAAAGGTGCGTTTTTCTTGCCCAGATAAACCTTCTGCCATGGGTAGTTTCACTTGCATGGGATCCACGGCGCGATTATTAACGTGGAATTCATAGTGCAAATGCGGGCCGGTAGAGCGACCGGTATTACCCGATAGGCCAATGCGTTGACCACGACGTACGGTATCACCCTGTTTCACCAGAAATTTACTCAAGTGCAAGAAACGAGTGGTGTATTGGCGGCCGTGACGGATAACTATGTAGTTACCGGCTAATGGATGGTATACGGCTTTTACCACTACGCCGTCGCTTGGTGCGACGACGGTAGTGCCACTTGGCACGGCAAAGTCGGTGCCTTTGTGGGCTTGTACTCGTCCGGTAATGGGATGCTTACGGTTTAAATTAAAGGTGGAGCTAATGCGCGGCGTACGCTCTAGTGGAATACGAATAAAGCCTCGCTCTAAACTTTCGCCTTGGTTATTGTAGAATTTTCCGTCTGCATGGCGAAAGGCATAATAAGTTTGGCCTTTATTGGTAATCTCTACCGCTTTGAGTTCTGACTTGCCAGTGCTTTCACCTTTAACAAATTCTCGCTGTACTAACACCTTAAAGCTATCGCCTTGGCGCAAGTCACGAGCAAAATTGAGCTGCCATTGAAATAAGTTAGCTACTTGCTGAATTTGTGAGGCAGATAAACCCGCATCGCGAGCACTTAAGTAGAAGCTGCCTTTGATCACGCCTGTTAAGGCGCGACTTTCCCAGTTACTGGTTTCAGTTTCTACTTGGGTGCGATAGCTCTCGCCGTCGCGTACAAAGGTCAGGGTATGCAGGAGATCTTGTTTGATCTTAAATTCGAGCAGCAAGTTTTCTGAGTCGATAAGCATGGTCAGCGTTTGGCCGGGCTTAAGGCCGTCCAGCACGCTTGCTTGGTCGGCTTCCAGCAATTTGTACATAGTGGCGAGCGGTAGGCCCAAACCATTAAAAATAGTGCTTAAGGTATCGCCATTTTGTACTGCGTATTGCTGCCATTCTGGTTCGATTGAAGCTAATTCGTCTAACGCATCAGCGGGTTCAACGGGTCCTAAGTCATCATCGGGCAGCGAATAGAACTCGGTATTATCAACTTGAGTTCTATTGTTATCAGATGCTAGCGTTAAGTTGGTAGGCAAGCTAAGTTTGCTTGACTGGTCTAACATATTTTGCGCCGAGGGCAACATTATGGCCGTCGTTAGCGTTAAGGTGCTTAACAACACTATGCCGTACAGGTGTTTTTTAGGCAGCTGGTTGGGCAAATCTTGTAGTCTTGCTTGTATGGGGCGGAGAAAATTCATCCGAGTTACCTGTGCCTGTGAGGCTAAAATATGGAATGCAAAAACCGCTTTAGTCATCCAAGCATTGGCTCGAGGATAATAAAGCGGTTCATCTTGTGGCAAAAATATCCCTTTGCTGAAGCTCAGTGCTCTCGCACTTTCAATAGCTTAAAGTAGCACCATGTCTTGTTTGAGCCCTGTAGAGGGGAGCTTTGAACATGAGTTGGAGCAAGTTTGCACAATAAAGTTCCTCATTGTAGCGGATCTAATTGTAAATTTTTAGTTCTTATTGGTGACGCTAGTGTTTAGGCATGCCATTTTTGCACAATAATACAGCAAAATTAGCGAGCAGGATCCTCGGATCCTAATAAGCACGCTGTCATGGCATCTGCTAATTGCTGCATAAACACAAAGTAGCTGTTTGGGCTCGGCGTAATATCGGTAGCCAAGGGATCCAGCACAGCACTGCGCGCCTTCGTATTACGTAATACGGCGTTCACTACCGCCGGCTGAAACTGTGGCTCCGCAAACACACACACGGCTTGCGATTGTTTCAGGGCTTGATGAATACTGGCCACGGTTTTGGCCCCCGGCGCTCGCGCCGGATTAACCGTAAAGTGGCCCAGTGACGGCAGCTGATAGTGACTTTCCCAATAGCCGTAGGCATCGTGAAACACGAAGTAACCAATTCCTTTTGCCTTAGCCAGTTGTGCGGCAACGCTGGCATCTGCTTTTTTTAATTCTGCCTGAAAAGCCGCCAAGTTCTCCTGATATCGATCAATATTCCGTGGATCCAAAAGGATCAAGCGCGCGGCCAGCAGTTCGGCGATGGCATTGGCTCTATGAGGATCCAACCAAATGTGGGCATCTTGGCCGGAATGATCATGACTTTCTGCTTCATCTGGGTTGGTGATCTCGATTTTATCGGTATTATGTGCGGCGCTGGTTTCATGATGGTGATGATCATCCTCATGGTCATGCTCAGCCATATCGAATGCTGATGTGTTTAATGCCGGCAGTAGCGCCAAGCTATTGGCTTCATTTTCTAGCAGTCGAGTTAAAAATATTTCCAACTCGGGGCCTACCCAGAGTACCAAGTCTGCCTGCTTTACTTTGCGCACATCTGAGGGCCGCAGAGCATAATCGTGGGGCGAGCTGCCCGGTGGCAGCAACAATTGTGGCGCAGGGCCCCCTTGGGTGATGGCACTGGCGATCAGTTGTAAGGGTTTGATGGAGGCTAATACTTCTACGGCGCGTGCCTGAGTGCTGAGTGATAATAAGAGGCACAGCGTTAACAAAGCTTTCATGAAGTGATAATCCGAGTCGTTGATAGAATGTGATACTTATAGGTCAAGCGACCCTAAGTAATGTTATAGTATTACAAATTAAGAAGTAAAGGCATAAAACGCATGACTAAGCTTTTGGAATTAACAGACGTGGGTTTAACCATAGGCGGCAACCTCATTCTAGAAAGGGTGTCCTTAACGCTACAGCGAGGTGAGATCCTTACCATTGTTGGCCCGAATGGGGCCGGAAAAAGCTCTTTGATCAAGCTAGTGTTGGGCCTTATTGCTGGGCACACAGGTACCCTGTGGCAAAAGCCGGGCTTGCGGGTGGGCTATGTGCCGCAAAAATTACACTTAGACTCGGTATTACCGCTGACGGTGGCGCGCTTTATGAGTCTATCTCATGGCCGTCGGCTTACCGTGGCTCAAGCATTAGCTAAAGTTGGCGCCGAACGCCTATCAGATCGCGCTATGCAGGCCTTGTCGGGCGGTGAGATGCAGCGCATTTTACTGGCGCGCGCCCTTATGATGCAGCCCGAATTATTGATCCTCGATGAACCTGCCCAAGGAGTCGATGTGCACGGTCAAACCGAGCTGTATGCGTTGATCAAGCAGCTCACTGATGAGTTGCAATGTGGTGTCTTGATGGTGTCTCATGACTTGCATTTGGTGATGGCCAGCACGCACAGAGTGATCTGCTTAAACCAGCATATTTGTTGCCACGGTGAGCCAGAGCACGTGGCTCGGCATCCCGAATTTGCCCGCTTATTTGGCCGCCCCGAGCTCGCGCAATTGGCGGTCTATACCCATCATCATGACTGTGACGATGAGCACCACGGAGACGTACGTCATGTGGGATAGTTTTTTACTCTATGCACTGTTAGCCGGTTTAGGCATTGCCATCTTAGCCGGCCCTTTGGGCAGCTTTGTGGTGTGGCGACGCATGGCCTATTTTGGCGATACCTTGGCCCATTCCTCTTTGCTGGGAGTCGCCTTTGGTTTATTGCTGCAAATAGATTTAACGCTGGCGGTATTAGTGGCGTGTTTGTGTTTAGGAATAGTGCTGGCGGCCTTACAGCGCGCCAGCTGGCTGGCCACGGATACCTTGCTGGGCATTTTGGCGCACACTTCTTTGTCGCTGGGCTTAGTGGCGTTGGCGTTTATGGATAACGTGCGCGTCGATCTGATGGCTTATTTATTTGGCGATCTATTGGCGATTCAATTGGTGGACTTATATTGGATCTTCGGTGGCGGTGTGGTGTTGTTATTAGTATTGCGCCATTACTGGAGCCAACTGTTATCGATCACCGTTAGTGAAGAATTGGCCCGCGTTGAGGGCATTAAAGTCGAGCGCTTGAAATTACTCTTGCTGCTTATGATCAGCGTCTTGATCGCCGTGGCCATGAAGTTTGTCGGTGCCTTGATTATTACTTCACTGCTGATTATTCCTGCCGCCACCGCCCGTCGGTTTAGCCGTTCTCCTGAACAAATGGCGTTTTACGCCATGGGCTTAGGTGTGGTGGCCGTGTTGGGTGGTTTGCAGTTGTCGGTCAGCTACGATACGCCCGCCGGTCCGTCGGTCGTGGTGATTGCCGCCGCTTTATTCATGTTTTCGCATTTGTTGCCCAAACGTGGGTAAAAAAAACGGTTAGCTCTCAGCCCTCAGATAAATACCAACACGAGTGTTATTTGTAGCAGATCGCTTAACGCTGACCGCCTACGGCTTGTTTAACACTTGATGTACTCGTTCGCGTAATGCGGGTAGTTCTTCTGCCTCAAACCAAGGGTTTTTGGCTAACCAATAGCGGTTGCGGGGCGAAGGGTGAGGCAGCGGCAATACACTGGGCGCAAATTCTCGCCAATTACGCACGGTTTCGGTGAGGGTTTTATAGCGATTGCCATATTGATTACTTAAGTAATAACGCTGCGCATATTGACCAATCAGCAGCGTGAGCTCGATATTAGGTAACACATCCAGTAACTGTCGATGCCAAGCGGGCGCGCATTCGGGGCGCGGCGGTAAGTCACCGCTGTTGCCTTTGCCCGGATAACAAAAGCCCATCGGCATTATGGCTAATACTTCAGGGTCGTAAAATTGCTCACGGCTCAGCTCTAGCCAACGGCGTAACGTATCGCCGCTGGCGTCGTTCCACGGAATACCGGTTTGATGCACTTTTAAGCCAGGCGCTTGGCCTATGATCATGATGCGTGCGCCGGGTGCCATTTGTAACACCGGTCGTGGTCCTAAAGGCAGATGAGCCTCGCATATTCTGCAGGCGCGAGCCTGCATCAATACACGTTCAAACTCACTGTCTTGGTCGTTTTTCTTGCTCTCGCCGGTCATGACGTCTCTCTTACTTTAACGGTCAGTAATGTTAGTTAATCATCATTAGTTAAAGTTCGTAAAGCTTGCTTACTACCTACATTAATCGGCCTATTTAGTTGTGTTGCTTTTAATAGCCGAGGTTGAAATCGACTACACCTTCCATGGGTTTTCCGCCTTGGTATTTCAAATAATTACGGCTAAAGCGCGTCACTATCTGCTCAGGGAAACTGTATCCCGAGTTGTGCGGCGTGATCACCACGTTCGGCATGTCCCATAGCGGGCTGGCGGCCGGTAACGGCTCGCTGGCAAACACATCCAATAC
>JAHLFI010000131.1 GCA_018883865.1 Candidatus Oceanisphaera merdipullorum | reverse complement strand
AGCAGAAACGGTTAAAATGCGCTTACTAATTTGCTTCATTCGTGATTCCCTTACGTGTCGAAATGTGACGTCCTGATTTTTATAGTTAATATATTTAAACGGCGTCAGCAGTGTGCATTTGGTTATAACTTAAGACACAAAAAGAATGCCACAAAGCGACACCTAAAAGCTACATTTTGTTCACAAAAATTCACAACAAATGATAACAAAGCATTAAAGTGTGACCTAGAGCAAACTTTAGCGCCGTTATTTTTTGCCTAAAATATAGGAATTAGCACAACATTTTATCAGTTAATTCAGTAACTACCGCCATTAATGCTGCTCTGTGACCTAGCGCCACCTCCGCATTGGGAAACACCACAGCCTCAGCATGTTCGCCCACATGCCAGGCTAAGATACCGTCTGTGGCCAGCAAGGCACCGGGCGAAAACTCAGTAAAGTTGGCGACTTGTTCGGAAAAGTGGAAACAAAATTGTGTACTTTGTTTGGTGATTTCTTGCGTCACTTGAAACACCCGCATCTCCGCCAGCTTTAATATGGGTGGCTGCCACTTAAGAAGACTGAGCTCAGCACTCAAACAGTGCTGCAATTGGCCTAGGCGTTCCGCTTCATTTTGACCAAATGGCATGACTTTCCCAAGCTCAATGGTCAGTGATAAGGCACCAAACTGGCGCGCACTAAAACAACTAAAGGTAGGAGCCGGTGCGTGAGACAGTAATAAGGTATCTATGGTGGCGGCAGCTAAAAAAGCCAGTAAATCATGAGAGTAGGTATGCGTTGCCACATAAGGGTACACGGCAAATTGCTCATGCTTTGATGGCCGAATAGCGGTGTGCAAGTCGTAATGCAGCCGTACAGCGCCGCTGCGCGTTTGATAAAAACGCGCCATATAATGCTCAAGTTTAGCGGCCCGCTCTCGCTCTTTATTGCGAATATTGCCTTTGGCATGCTCGCCACAAAACAAGCGATTCAGATTTTCTTCAATTTCTCGCACAGCTAAGTTCATGGCCTCTAAGTTGCCGAAAATAAGCAACAACCGCTGTGCACAGATTAATCGACCGCTAATAATGTCAGCCAGCAGCCGCACGCACATCTCTATCGGTGCGGTTTCGTTGCCATGAATACCACAGGAGATAACGATGTCTTTGTGACCAGGGCTCGGCGGCTCAACACAGAGCACGCCTGTATCCCAGACCTGAACATGAGCACCACTTGGAAGCAACTCACTAAAAGGAACAAGATGATGGGGATGGGCGCGGCTAAGCGCCAAGAAATCATTAAGCGGGCTAATGTGCATCATGCCTCCAATTCAATGCTGATCAAGCAGATAAGGACGCTCTCGATATCGCCTAGATCTACAGCAAGAGCGAAGATGAGCAGTTATGAGGAAGAGTTAACGAGACTCAAAGACTAAATCCAAGAGGCGGACCACCTTTACAAGGTGTGACCAGTTACAAACGATAATTTGGGTACGGAAGGCGTAAGGTGAAAAGATTCCCTCTTTCATCACCATTACGCCTCACACTTTGCTAATGGTAATTAAACGCCGGCTTTATCAAATGCCACCTTAACCAGCGCTTGGGCTTCGGCTATCAGCAAGTCCAAATGCTCAACACCGCGAAAACTTTCGGCGTAAATTTTATAGACTTGCTCGGTGCCGCTGGGCCGCGCCGCAAACCAACCATGCTCGGTCACCACTTTTAAACCGCCAATGGCCGCGTTATTACCCGAAGCCTTGGTTAAGCGTGCGGTAATAGGATCTCCCGCTAAGGTAGTTGCCTCAATCATATCCGGATTGAGCGTCGCCAATACCTGCTTTTGCGCGAGACTAGCAGGCGCATCCACCCGCTTATACACAGGCTCTCCCAGCTGCTCTACCAAGTTGGCGTAATAAGCATGAGGGGTGAGGCCAGTCACGGCTAAGATCTCCGCGGCTAATAAAGAGGGAATAAAACCATCTTTATCTGTGCTCCACACCTCACCATTTTTACGTAAAAATGAAGCACCGGCGCTTTCTTCACCCACAAAGCCCAGCTTGCCGGCCAATAAATCTTGCACGTACCATTTAAAACCCACCGGCACTTCCATTAAGCGTCGGCCCAGTTGTGCCGCCACTCGATCAATCAGGGAAGAGGACACCAGCGTCTTACCCACGGCTAACTCCGCAGACCAGTCGCGTCTATGGGTAAATAAATAATGAATACATACCGCAAGGTAGTGGTTGGGATCCATCAACCCTTGGCTATCGACGATGCCATGGCGGTCATAATCGGGGTCATTACCACAACTAATATCGAAGTCGTCTTTAAGTGCCAGCAGATTGGCCATGCTATAAGGGCTGGAGCAGTCCATGCGGATTTTGCCGTCATGGTCGAGCGTCATAAAGGAAAAGGTCGGGTCTTGGCTTGAGTTCACTACGGTTATATCCAAACCATAGCGCTTAGCTATATGCGGCCAATAGGCCAAACCTGCGCCACCTAAGGGGTCGATACCGATACGAATGCCTGCTTGTTTGATGGCCGACATGTCCAGCACGTCACCCAATTCGGCCACATAGTGCTCGATGTAATCAAACTCCACCGCCTTCCCCATGGCTTGATTAAAATCTTGGCGGCGAATGCCATCGCCATTAGCAGCAATCAGCTGATTAGCCCTGTCTTGGATCCAACCGGTCGCCTCACTGGAGGCGGGCCCCCCGTCGGCACCGTTGTATTTAATGCCGCCATCGCGGGGAGGATTATGGGAGGGCGTGATCACAATACCGTCGGCCAAGTCATTTGGGTGCGCTCGGTTATGATTTAAAATGGCATGGGAGATCACAGGCGTAGGCGTATAGCCGCGCTCAGTTTGAATTCGCACCTCTATGCCATTGGCAACGAGCACTTCCAGTGCCGATCCCCAAGCCGCCTCGGACAAGGCATGGGTGTCCATGCCTAAATATAAGGGGCCCGTTAACCCTTGCAGCGCGCGATACTCACTGATGGCTTGGCAAATGGCGTGAATATGCGCTTGGTTGAAGCTCAGCTCTAACGCACAACCTCTGTGTCCTGAAGTACCAAAGGCAACCTTTTGCTCCGCGACACGTACATCGGGTGTTAACTGATAATAGGCCGCCATTAAGCGCGGTACATTAATGAGTTCGTCCGATTTGGCGCGCAAGC
>JAHLFI010000130.1 GCA_018883865.1 Candidatus Oceanisphaera merdipullorum | reverse complement strand
CTATCGGTTACCGTTTTTCTGGCTATAAAAGCGATGTAGCGTGAGCTCATCGAGCATTTTTTGCTCTTTCTTATCGCTTTCTTTTTGCTGTCGTTCGGCTTCACGCTCAAGCAGGGTTTCTATGGCTTGCTTGCGCGCACGTACCGCCATCCAGCTAGTTCGGCTTTGTTCAAGCTGTTGGCGAGCACTATGTAGGCCATCGACTTGCTGCTCTTGGGCCACTTCTAGCTTATTAATAAAGCCTTGAAAATGACTGAATTGATTGGCAGTCAAGCCGGCACGGCCTCGTTTTTGAAAGTCTTCGCTGTAATTGCGCTGATATTGGCTGAGCATTTGCTGCTGCTGCACTAATTGCTGTAGCTGTAACTGGGCCGCCGACAGCTCACTTGAGGCTTGGCGCTCTTTATTATCTAGCTGCTCCAGTAATAAATGCAGTGCTCTACTCATTGCCTAAGCCTTCATCAACTGCCATCACTACTGAGCCCTTAACAAGGGCGAGCTCATGTTTGCTAAGTCAGCCAAACACATGGGCATTTCTACTACGTCAGTCATGCTTTGCGTTAAGAAATGCTCAAGGCGCGGGCGAATAAGAATCGCCATATCGATGCGCGGATCGGCACCCGACTGATAGGCGCCTAAGTTAATCAAGTCGTGGTTTTGCTGATACAGCGCATAGGCTTGCTTCACCGCTCGCGCCTGTTGCTGGTGCTCTTGCGTGGTCACCGCCGTCATCACGCGACTAATGGACTTCTCAATGTCTATCGCCGGGTAATGGCCGCTGTCTGCCAGTTGCCGCGATAAAACGATGTGGCCATCCAAGATAGCCCGCGAGGCATCGGCAATCGGGTCTTGTAAGTCATCGCCTTCGGTTAATACCGTAAAAAATGCCGTTATGCTGCCCTGCCCTTCACCGCCATTGCCGGCGCGCTCCACAAGAGCAGGCAAGCGAGCAAACACCGAAGGCGGATAACCCTTACTGGCCGGCGGCTCGCCCACCGCCAGCGCAATTTCGCGCTGAGCTTGGGCATAACGGGTTAAGGAGTCCATCAATAGCAGCACGTTTAAGTTTTGATCACGAAAATATTCCGCCAAAGTTAACGCAGTTTCGCAGCCTTTGAGGCGCATCAGAGGCGAGGAGTCGGCGGGGGCCGCCACCACCACGGCACGGGCGCGGCCTTCAACACCCAATATCTCATCGATAAATTCTTTTACTTCTCGGCCACGCTCACCAATTAGGCCCACCACCACCACGTCGGCTTTGGCACCCCGGGTCATCATGCCCAGCAATACACTCTTACCCACGCCGGAGCCCGCAAATAAGCCCATGCGTTGGCCTTGACCTACGGTGATCAGAGCATTAATGGCGCGCACGCCCACATCCATCACCTCGCGGATCGGTTTACGCGCCATGGGATTTAAGCGCTGCGCGGTAAAGTCTGCGGTTTTGCTGGTCACTATTGGCCCAAGACCATCCAGCGGTTGGCCGATGCCATCGATCACGCGGCCTAATAATTCCATGCCCACCGGCACGCCTTCACCTTGGCCCACGGGGGTGACACGCGCGCCTGGGATCACGCCCTTTAACGATTCGCTGGGCATTAAAAACAGCTTATTGTCAGAAAAACCGACCACTTCGGCATCCATGTCGCCAAACAAGGTTTGAATTTTGCACAAACTGCCCACGGCGGCGGTGCAGCCAACGGCTTCCAGCGTTAAGCCCACCACACGAGTGAGTTTGCCGCTGGCGGCCATGGCCGGCATTAAGCCTTTGGTTTGGTAAGTATTAAGGCGTTTAAGAAGGGAATTTTTAGTCTGGGGCATTAAGCCTATTCCGCGGCATATAACTCTTTGTGGGTGTCATGTCGCTATTCTGCGCCATGGAATCGAGTCCAATTGGCTTTAAGAAAATTCGCCATTAACTCATCTATGCGTCGCGCCAGACTCACGTCCAGCTCAGAGAAGGCGGTTTTTACCCGTAAATCACCGCGGGCTTGAGCGGGCTCACTGATCAATTGCCAGTGGCGCGCAGCTATGCTGCGTTCATCAAAATGCTGTTCTAATACGGCTAAGTCTTCTGGGTGCAAATACAAGGTAATAGGGGTCGTATCACCGTGATTATCGGCGCTCGGCAAAGCAGACATGGCCTCTTGTACCGTGGCCAAGAGCAACTGGGGCGAGGTAGTAGCCTCAATTTTCAATAAATTGCGCGCCAGCTCTTGGGCCAGCGTCACGACACTTTGCTCCACCACTTTATCAACCTGCGCCAAGGGCGCTTGCAGCAGCCCGATTAACTGCTCCCATTGCTGCACTTGGGCTGCAATTTGTGCGCGACCCTCACTCAAGCCCTGCTCTAACCCTTGAGCGAGCCCGGCTTCATGGCCTTGCTGCAAACCCGTTAAGCGCCCTTCTTCTTCGCCCACTACCGTGCCTTCTTGCTTGCCTTGCTCGAACCCTTCTTCATATGCGGCTTGGCGAATCTCTTCCAACGCTTCTGCGGTGAGTGGCTCAGGCTCATGCGTATCTTCTGGCTCATCAAGGATCACGTTGACGTGGCGTTTAATGTTCAGCGCTTGCATGGGCTCAACCACTTGCGGCTTGCCCTTAGGCTCAGACAATTCTGGCCAAGGCCAGCTATCAGATTCTGGCCCAGCAGCGAGTTCTCTGTCTAACTCTCTGCCTAATTCGGCACTGCGGCCGGCGGGAATGCGCCCAGGCTTGACGCCGTAGGGGTGACGGCTCATACGAAGTCGTCTCCGCCACCTTTAGCCAGCATCAGCTCGCCACTGTCGGCTAAGCGCCTTGCTGCAGCCAAAATTTCTTTTTGCGCCAGCTCTACGTCGCTAACGCGCACCGGCCCCATGGCTTCTAAGTCATCTTGCAGTAACTCGGCGGCACGCTTAGACATATTCTTCAAAAACTTATCTTTAAGCTGATCGTCTGCGCCTTTTAATGCGCGCTGTAACAGCTCGCCGTTCACTTCACGCAGCAGCATTTGTATGCCACGGTCGTCCACGTCGATCAGGTTTTCAAACACAAACATCAAGTCTTGGATCTTCATGCTCATTTCTTCGTCTTCATCACGAATCGCATCCATTAAGGTGCCCTCGATAGAAGTATCCAGGTAGTTCATGATGTTAGCGGCTGCCTTCAAGCCGCCCATTTTCGCGGCTTTGGCGCCACTTTGGCCGGCAAATTGTTTTTCCATGATGTCGTTTAGCTCTTGCAAGGCTGCTGGCTGTACTTCTTCTAGCTCGGCGATGCGCATCACCAAATCTAGGCGTACTGGCTCGGCAAATTGCTGCAAAATTTCCGCAGCCTGCTCAGGATCTAGGTAAGACAAGACGATGGTTTGAATTTGTGGGTGCTCGTTCAAGATAATGCCGGCCACCTGACGCGCATCCATCCACTTTAATGAATCTAGCCCGCGTGAGCCGGCACCGGCCGAGATCTGATCAACCAAACGTCCAGCTTTATCTTCACCCAAGGCCGCCACCAGCGCATTACGCACGAAGTCTTGGCTGCCGACGCCAATTTTAGTAAAGCGCTGAATATCTTCGATAAATAATCGGTGTACCGCGCCTACGCGCTCTGGGCCAAAATCGCCCATTCCCGCCATTTTCATACCGAGCCGCTGCACTTGTTTGGGATCGAGATGGCGAAATATTTGCGCGGCGTCTTCTTCGCGCAGGCTTAACATCAAGAGCGCAGCTCTTTCGGTGCCTGTCATCTTATCGAGCAACTTACGATGATCATCGGTCACCATTAACTGTTCGGTACTACTCATCGGCTTTCACCCACTCTCTGATCACTTGTGCCGCGAGGTCTGGCTCGTTAGCCACCAAGGCCCGAATGGCCGACAGCACGTCTTCATCTTTATTCAGATCCGGCAACTGCAAGCGCCCTTCGCGAATACCAAACATACCTTCATCTTGCTCGGCTTGCTGGGCGAGTAGCGTTAAATCATCACTGCCTAACAGCGCATTTTGGCCGTCTAAATCAAATTCATCAGGTAATTCTTCGCTGCCCAACAAACGGCGCACCATAGGTCGCACCAACGTGAGTAATAACACCACCAACACAATCACGGCACCCAAGATGCGCATCATGTGTAAAAACCACGCCTGTTGGTAAAACGGCGTGCCGGTAATATCATCCATCACAGGGCGGTTAAAGGGCACGGCCACCACTTCGATGGCGTCACCGCGGCTGACATCAAAACCTAAGCCGCCGCGTAATAAACGGTCGATCCGCACCAGCTCTTCTTCATTTAACGGTACCCGCGTAATAGAGCCGTCTTCAGCCACCACATCTTTATGATCCACCGCCACCGACACGGTTAAACGACGCACATCACCGGTGGCATTTTGGCTGTGACTAATGGTGGTATCGAGTTCAAAGTTACGGGTCGCTTCTTTACGCGAGCGATCGTTACTGCGTTTTTCTTGGGTGTTAGCATTCGCGGCGTCTTCTGGAATATCCGACTCACCGGGCGGCTGATTGGTCAGCGCACCCGGAATACCCATGGCACCTAGGCCTGAGCTGGTGTCTTCCATCACCATCTCAGAGCGCACCGCAGGCAGGTCGGGATTAAAAGACTTAACGGTTTGTTCGGTGCGGGTAAAATCGAGCCGCACGTCCACTTCTGCGGTGTAGTTACCTATGCCCAATACGGGGCTCAAGATAGAGTCGATTTTTTGACGGTATTCGCGCTCTTGCTTTTGCTGTAGTTCAAATTCTCGACGGTTACGCGCCGAGAGCGGATCCTGCGATCCTGAATTTAATAGTCGGCCGTTTTGATCGGTCACAGTGACCTTATCGGGCGTCATCTCCGGCACGGCTGAAGCCACGGTATCGACGATAGAATCCACTTCTTCTTGGCGCAGCGTGCTGCCACGGCGCAGGTTCACCAGTACGGTAGCACTCGGTTGGCGCTTATCGCGCACAAACACGTTTTCACGGGGGATGGCCAATAACACCTGTGCCTTGCTCACACTGTTAAATTGTTCAATCACACGGGCTAATTGGCGCTCACGGCTCAAATTTAAGCGCTCACGCTCTAAGCGTTGGCTGATACCAAAACCGGGATCGGTTAACAGAATGGCGTCGCCTTCTGGTGGGGCTTGCTGCAGGCCAGAACGACGTAAATTGAGTTGAATGTCTGAAAAATGGTCGGCGCGCACCAATACGGTGTTGCCGTCAATCTTATATTCGATTTTTTGAGTATCTAGATAATCAAGCGTCTCTATGAGCTCTTGATTATTGTACACGCCAAGCGGGCGCATCTCGGGCTCTTTGCCCCACAACAACAAAAATACCGCCAGCGCCAAACAAATAGCCAGCGCCAACACGATAATTACCTGACGTAACACGTCGGTATTACCCAACAGCGAAAACGGCGTGCTCTTTTGCTCTTCCGCCTCCAGAGAATTGGCCTCTGTGGTGGTCAGTGCAGTTTTGTCGGTAGTTACCAACGGATTATCAGCCACCAATCACGTCCTCATACCGGCATATTCATAATGGTTTTATAGGCTTCAACGACCTTATTACGCACTTGTACTGTGGCATCGAAGGCAATGCTGGATTTTTGTGCCGAGATCATGACGTTTTCTAAGCTCACTGATTCGTCGCCCAACTCAAAACGGGTACGCAAATCATCGGTACTCTTCTGCAGACCGTTTACGTTATTTACCGCGTCAGAAAGCAAGCTGGCAAAGTCGTGTTTGGGAGCTATGGTATTGGGTGTCGTCAGCGGTTGCAGCTCACTGCGCATCGCCTGCATTTCTGATAATAAGCCGGTCGCTTGAATATCCATCTGCCGAGGCTCCTGAGTGTTTGGGGGAAGATA
This sequence comes from Candidatus Oceanisphaera merdipullorum, assembly GCA_018883865.1. GTDB lineage: Bacteria > Pseudomonadota > Gammaproteobacteria > Enterobacterales > Aeromonadaceae > Oceanimonas > Oceanimonas merdipullorum. Next base: position 939 of record JAHLFI010000130.1, on the reverse strand, counting down.
ATCATCACATGTGAACAGTCGCATGCAATCTTAATGCCAGCTGAAGCAGATTAAAAATGCAACGAGCGGCCAGTATATAGTCTATGAGGTAGAAAACACAGCGCAGAGAAAGCGTTAAGCTAGAAGCCAGAAGTTTAAATAAACTCACCGTCTATAGACTCGCGCCCTCTTCTTTCTCGCTGCCGGCTTTCAGCTTTAAGCTCATTACACTTCCATACCCGCTTCACGCATCCGCGCCAGCTTATAGCGCAAGGTGCGTGGGCTAATGCCTAACTGCTCGGCAACTTGTTGCCGACTACCGCCGTGCGCTTGCAGGGCCTGCCAAATGATTTGCTGCTCTTGGCTGGCCAGCTCTTGGCTTAAATCGTGAGTGGTCGCCCTGTTTACCGCCTCTACTCGGCTTGGCTCGGGCTGCATTACAGCCGCACGGCGGCTGGCTGAATAAGTGCTCGCCGTTTCTGCTATCGCTAACTCTGCGGCAGGCAAATCACGAGTATTTTCAATAACAGGCGTTCGAGAAGAGGCGGGTGCTAACAGCTCATCCAGCAAGATATCTTGCGCTTCAATTACACTTCCTTGCACCAAAATCAAGGCGCGCTGAATAACGTTACCCAGCTCACGCACGTTACCCGGCCATTGCCAGTCCAACAGTCGCGCTTGAGCTGATTTGCTCAATTGCAATTGCCCACGATTTAGCTCTTTGGCGTAGCGTTGCACTAAAAACTCCGCCAACGGCACTATATCGCCGGGCCGCTCGGCTAACGCCGGCCAATGCAGCGGAAACACGTTTAAGCGATAAAATAAGTCTTCACGAAAGCGTCCTTCCGTCACGGCCTGACGCAAGTCGCGATTACTGGTCGCTAACACGCGCACATCCAGCGCAATAGTTTTTCGCCCACCTAGGCGCTCCACTTCCCGCTCTTGTAACACCCGCAGCAA
>JAHLFI010000129.1 GCA_018883865.1 Candidatus Oceanisphaera merdipullorum | reverse complement strand
TTGGGCGCAAGCTCAGTCGGTAATATTGATGACATTATTGCACTGGACAATCAGGCAAGAAGTTGTGCGACAGCACACATAAGGAAGTATTAATGGGCGGTTTTTTCTGGAATTTGGGTGCCTTTATTGTCGCCTTGGGTGTATTAGTAGCGGTGCATGAATTTGGCCATTTTTGGGTGGCCAGACGCAACGGCGTGAAAGTTGAGCGTTTCTCGATTGGTTTCGGTAAGGCCATTTGGCGGCGTACCGCGAAAGATGGCACCGAATATGTCATCGCCATGATCCCCCTCGGCGGTTACGTTAAAATGCTCGACAGCCGGGTGGAAGACGTGCCGGCCGAGCTGCAGGATCAAGCTTTTAATCACAAATCCGTGTGGGCGCGGATGGCGATTGTGGTGGCAGGCCCCATGGCGAATTTTGTGTTTGCCATTTTTGCCTGTTGGCTGATGTTTTTAATTGGTATTCCCTCGGTCAAGCCGGTATTAAATTCGGTGACGCCATCGTCGGTAGCGGCCCAAGGTGGGCTAAGCTCTGGCATGCAAATTATGGCCATAGATGGCAAAGATGTGCGGACCTGGGAAGAAGTTAATTTTGCGCTGTTGGCAAGGCTAGGGGATGATAAGACGGTTTTTACCGTGCAAGACGATGCAGGTCGTACCCGCGATGCGCAACTGGCTTTAACTGACTGGCAATTTGATCCTGAGCTTGAATCACCGATAACCGCATTAGGCTTGGTGCCAGAAGGGCCTAAGCTGACCTTGGATGTGGCCAACGTGGTCGAGAATGGCCCAGCGGCGGCGGCAGGGGTGCAAGTCGGTGATACCTTAGTGGCCCTTAATGGCGAAAGGTTGGCGGATTGGCAGCAGTTGGTAGTGGCGGTACAGGCCTCTCCTGAGACTGAGATGGAACTTGAGGTGCAACGTAACGGCCAGAGTCAGCAACTTAAGCTAATACCCGCACGTCAAGAACACGCAGATAGAGTTATAGGCTTTGCCGGCTTGGCGCCACAGGTGTTGCCGGTCGCTGATGAATACCGCTTTGATCTGCGCTATGGCCCTCTGGCCGCCATCGGTGAGGGCATAGGCCGTACCTGGGATTTAACCGTGCTCACCTTTCAAATGCTCGGTAAGTTGCTCACGGGTGTGGTGTCGGTGGATAACCTCAGCGGGCCCATCTCTATTGCCAAGGGCGCCGGTGCCACCGCCGACTATGGACTGGTGTACTTTTTAGGCTTTATGGCCTTGGTGAGTGTGAATTTGGGCATCATTAACTTGATGCCCTTGCCGGTATTAGACGGCGGCCACTTGCTGTTTTATTTCATTGAAGCTGTGACGGGACGTCCTGTGCCAGAGAAAGTGCAGGAAATCGGCTTTAAAATTGGCGCCGCTTTATTATTTATGTTGATGGCGCTGGCGCTATTTAACGATTTTGCGCGGCTTTAAAAGAATGTGATGGGTGAGGCGTAAAGGGTGAAGCGGACGAGCTAACCCTAACCCTGAATATTTTTGCAACCAAACCCGCCAAAGCCACGAACAATAGAGATGAGAGTGAACAGGGATATGGTGATGGTAAGGGCCTATACAGTAGTGTTTTACTCGCTCTTATCCGAATCTGTTTAGTGCTATGTTGATTTTTAGTAGGTTTCGCTGGTTTCGTTGCAGTGAGGTTTTAACGTTTTAGGCTTTAGAGTTAAAGACGAAGGGCGGTGAGGTGTGAAACGTAAGGTGTTAGGTTTACCCCTTCATTCTTTACGCTTCGCTCTTCATTTGCTTCCCAAATTTAGTTTACGACATTACTTACAAGGATACAGTCAGACCATGTCAGTGAAAAAACAGGCAATGAACTCTCGGCCAGTAAGCACTTGTTCAATAGGCAAGAGAGCGGCTAAAAAAACGGCCATGAGCCAGACGCTGATCGCTACCTGCTTGCTCAGTGCCAGCTTAGTGGCCCAAGCGCAAAGCACAGATGCGCCCTTTGTGGTGCAAGATATCCAAGTAAACGGCTTACAGCGCGTAACCTTGGGTGCCACCTTACTCAGCTTACCGGTGCGCGTCGGTGAAGAGATGGACGCGGCTCGGATCTCTGAGGCTATTAAGAGCCTGTATGCTTCCGGCAACTTTGAAGACGTGCGCTTGTTGCGCGATAACGGCACGCTTGTGGTGCAAGTGACGGAACGGCCGACCATTGCCGGCATTACCTTCAGTGGTAATAAAGAAATTAAAGAAGATCAGCTGAATAAAAGCCTAGAAGGCGCTGGTGTGCGCGTGGGCGAGCCATTAGATCGCACCACCTTAAGCTCACTAGAAAAAGGCTTAGAAGACTTTTACTACGGCGTAGGTAAATACTCAGCCAAGGTCAAAGCCGTGCTCACACCGCTGCCACGCAACCGAGTCGATCTGAAATTTGAATTTGTGGAAGGCCCGGCCGCCGAAATTAAACAAATTAATATCGTGGGCAATAAAGCCTTCAGCGAGAAACAACTGCTAGGCCAACTTGAGCTGTCGGACACTGTGCCTTGGTGGAACGTGATGGGCGACAAGCGCTATCAAAAGCAAAAGCTGGCTGGGGATATTGAAACCCTGCGCTCTTACTATCGCGACCGCGGTTACTTAAAGGCCGAAGTCAGTTCTACCCAAGTGTCCATGTCGCCAGATAAAGAAGGCGTCTATATTACGCTTAACGTGAGCGAGGGCGATCGTTACACCGTATCGGGTGTGAGCCTGCGCGGTGATATGGTGGACCGCCAATCTGAGTTAGAAGCTTTAGTCCCGCTGCAAAAGGGTGACTTATACTCGGCAGCCGACGTGGCGCACATGGAAGAAGTGCTGTCTAAGTTTTTAGGCCGCTTTGGCTATGCTTATCCGAAAATTTCTACCTTCCCGCAAATTGATGAAGCCAGCAAGCAAGTTGAGCTGGTAGTGAATGTGGACCCGGGTAGCCGCGTCTATGTGCGCCGCATTAACTTTAGCGGCAACATCATCACTAAAGATGAAGTATTACGCCGTGAAATGCGCCAAATGGAAGGCGCCAGTCTGTCCAGTGAAGACATTGAACAGTCGCGTACTCGGTTAAATCGTTTAGGTTATTTTGAAAACGTGGAAGTGGACACCCGTCGCGTAGAGGGTGAGCCGGATTTGGTGGACTTAGACGTTAGCGTTAAAGAGCAACCCGCCGGCTCCATTAACTTTGGGGTGGGTTTTGGTACCGACTCCGGCTTTAGTATTCAGGCCGGTCTTCAGCAAGAAAACTTCCTCGGTACCGGTAATCGCGTCGGCATTAACTCGCAGATGAACGACTATTCCAAAGATGTCTCGTTAGACTTTACCGACCCTTATTTTACCGTGGATGGCGTGAGCTTGGGCGGGCGTATTTACTACCGTCAGTTTGATGCTCGCGATGCCAATATTGCGGACTACGACAGCACCTTGTACGGTGTGCGTGCCTTAAGTGGTTTTCCGATTAATGAAGATAACAGCTTAAACTTCAGCGTCGGCTATGAGCACAATACCTTAGGCAAGCCCAGTGACAGTTATGACCAGTTGAATGATTTTTGGCTGTTGCATAATGAGCAGCAGGCGGGCAGTGACCTCAGCTTCGATACCTTTGACGTGACCACGGGTTGGACGCGTAACACCTTAAATAAAGGCTTTTTCCCTACTTCAGGTAATCGCCAGAACTTATCGTTAAAGGTGACTGTGCCGGGTTCTGATCTGCAGTACTACAAGACCAGCTTCGATGATGCGCATTATTTCCCCCTCGACCGTGCTCATAACTGGGTGCTAGCCGGTAAGTTCCGTGCTTCATTCGGTGATGGCTACGGCGATGCCAATAACGGCGAACATGGCTTACCATTTTTTGAAAATTACTACGGCGGCGGCTTTAATACCTTGCGTGGCTTTAAGAGTAACTCGGTAGGCCCGCGTGCGGTTTATCGAAACGCTGACGGTAGTTATCGCGGCGATGATAGCACCATAGGCGGTAACGCTTTGCTGGCGGCAACGGTGGAGATGATAGTGCCGACTCCATTTGCCAATGAAGATTTACAGCGCTCCTTGCGTACCAGCGTGTTTATCGATGTAGGCACGGTTTGGGATACGAATTACGACGGTAAGTATGCGTCTAATTGTAGCGGTAGCGACTGTGACCTCATTTATGACTTTGGTGATCCTTCTGACTTCCGTGCGTCTGCGGGCGTGAGCATGCAGTGGTTATCACCTCTGGGGCCGCTGGTGTTCTCACTGGCAGCGCCGCTAAAAGAAGTAGAAGGCGATCGTACCGAAATCTTTAACTTCAACATCGGTAGAACCTTCTAAAGCGCGTGAAGCTGAGAGCTTGAAGAAAGAGATTAAAATTTTTCGTAACGAAATTCACGAAAGCCGCGAAAAATAGGGAACAGATCTAAAAAGAGATTTTTATGGGTAAGAGCAAACACAGTTGTTAGCTGTAGTTCTTACCCAAATATGTTCGGTGTCATGTTGATCCTGTAGTGGGTTTAGCGACTCTCGTAGCAAGGAGTCGTTGCAGATATGGATTTTGTATTTTTGTTGAAGCTTCAAGCTTATGGCTTCCAGCTTCTAGCTTGTTTTCATTAGGAGATTGCTTTGAAACAGATGATTAAAGTATTAGGTCTAGTGGCTGTGTTCTTTACTGCCGGTGCGGCTCAGGCGCAAGCCACTAAGCTGGCCGTGGTAGATACGGCTAAGGTATTTCAAACCATGCCCCAGCGCGATGCGGTTGCCAATAAGCTGAAAAATGAATTTGGTGGTCGTGTTAAAGAAATCCAAAAGATGGAAGCCGATGGCCGTACCTTTATTGAGAAGCAGCAAAAAGACATGGCGTTCATGAACGATCAGCAAAAGAAAGATGCGCAGAAAAAGCTGAACGACATGCAAGGCAGCTACATCGAAAAACGCAGCAAGTTGGAAGAAGACCAAGCACGCCGTGAACACGAAGAGCGCCAAGTTATGCTCAAGCGCATTCAAGGTGCCATCGAAGAGATCACCCGTGCTCAAGGTATAGACTTGGTAATTGAGCGTGGTGCCGTTATTCATGTTGCACCTAGCCTAGATATTACAGACCAAGTGATCAACCGAGTAAGCAAGTAAGAGCCTTAAGTTATGACAATCTCCTTACAAGAATTGGCCCAGCACTTAGGTGCTGAGCTAAACGGCGACCCTAATGTGATTATTTGTCGCGTCAATACGCTAGATAAAGCGGGCCCAAATGAAGTGGCCTTTTTGTCCGATAAAAATTACCGCCACTTATTATCGACCACCAAAGCGGGGGCTGTGATCGTCAAGGCGGCAGATCAAGCCTTGTGTTCAGTGCCGACCTTAGTGATGAGCAATCCTTACTTAGGCTTCGCACTGGCGGCCCAGCAGCTGGATACCACGCCACAGCCGGCGGTAGATATTCATCCTAAGGCCGTGGTGGCCGATGATGTCATCTTAGGTGAAGGCGTGGCCATAGGCGCCAATGCCGTGATTGAGTCTGGTGTTGAATTGGGCGATGGCGTGGTTGTAGGCCCTGGTTGCTTCATCGGCAAAGGGGCCAGACTTGGCGCGCGCACCCGTTTGTGGGCCAATGTCACTCTGTACCACAGAGTAGAGATAGGTGAAGATTGCCTAGTACAAGCCAATGCGGTGATCGGTGCCGATGGTTTTGGCTATGCCAACGATAAAGGCGAGTGGGTGAAAATTCCCCAGCTCGGCACCGTTATCATTGGTAATCGCGTGGAAATTGGTGCCTGCACGACGATAGACCGGGGAGCGCTAAGCGATACCATCATTTCTGACAATGTGATTATTGATAACCAGTGTCAGATTGCGCACAACGTAAAGATAGGCTACGGAACTGCGGTTGCGGGTGGTACCATAATGGCCGGTAGTCTCACCGTCGGTAAATATTGTATTATTGGCGGCGGTACCGTCATCAATGGTCATATCGAGATTTGTGATGGGGCGACCATTACCGGCATGGGAATGGTGATGCGATCTATCACTGAGCCTGGCATTTACTCCTCCGGCATTCCGCTGCAGCCTAATAAAGAGTGGCGTAAAACTGCGGCACGAGTGATGCGCATCGATGATTTACACAAGCGCTTAAAAGAGCTTGAAAAAAAATCAAACAATAAAAATTAAGCATAAATTGGTAGGGTTACATTTTGACTAACGAACTGAACACAGAAAAAAATCAGTTGGATATCCAGGATATCCTGGAACTCTTGCCACATCGCTACCCGTTTTTGATGGTCGATAAAGTAGACCATTATGAAATTAGCCCTGAGCGCAAAACCCTGAGAGGCATCAAGAACGTTTCTTTCAATGAGCCTATGTTTACCGGCCATTTTCCGGGTAAGCCGGTTTTCCCCGGTGTGCTGATTTTAGAAGCCATGGCGCAAGCTACCGGCATCTTGGCCTTTAAAATGGTGGGTAAGCCAAAGCCTGGCGAGCTGTATTATTTTGCTTCTATCGATAATGCGCGCTTTAAGCGGCCTGTGGTGCCAGGCGATCAGCTGGTGTTGGACGTGGTCTTTTTGAAAGAGCGCCGTGGTATTGCCAAATTTACGGGTGTAGCCAGCGTTGACGGCGAAATCGTCTGTACTGCGGAATTGATGTGTGCCAAACGCGGAGGTTAAGTGTGACTAAACCAAGTGCAGTAATTCATGAGACGGCGATCGTTCATCCTAGCGCCAAAATTGGCAAAGGCGTGGAAATTGGCCCTTGGACCTTAATTGGTGCCGATGTAGAAATTGGCGACGATTGCTGGATTGGCCCCCATGTGGTGATCAAAGGGCCAACCCGTATTGGTCAGCGCAACCGTATTTTCCAGTTTTGCTCTATCGGCGAAGACTGCCAAGATAAAAAATACTTAGGTGAGCTAACGCGGCTGGAAATTGGCGACGATAACGTGATCCGTGAGTCCTGCACTTTTCACCGTGGTACTAGTCAAGATGAAAGTTTAACCCGCGTCGGTAGCCGTAACCTATTTATGGTGAATGTGCATGTCGCTCACGATTGCCGCATTGGCGATGATTGTATCTTCGCTAATAACGCCACCCTTGCTGGCCACGTCCATATAGGCTCGCATGTGATCTTTGGTGGTCACGCCGCCATTCATCAGTTTGGTCGCGTGGGCAGCCATGCCTTTATTGCCGGTTGTGCCGCGCTCAATAAAGATGTGCCACCTTACGTGATGGCGGCCGGTCTTTATGCGAAGCCCTTTGGTGTGAACTCCGAAGGCTTGCGTCGTCGAGGTTTCTCGCCCGAGGCCATTTCTGCGATTAAAAAGGCCTATAAGATAATCTTCCGTAGCGGCAAAACTGTGGCTGAGGTGATCCCTGAATTGGAAGCTCTGAGTGCAGAGCAGCCAGAAGTGGGCCCCATGATTGAATTTTTACAAGTGAACGAGCGTGGTATTATTCGTGCCTGATTCCTTGGCCGCAAACACCTTAACCTGCGCTCAGTCGCGGCCACTGCGCATTGGCTTAGTGGCCGGAGAAGTGTCTGGCGACACGCTGGGCGCCGGGCTTATTCGTGAACTGCGCGCTCGTCATCCCGATGCCATTTTTGAGGGCATAGCCGGCCCGCAAATGGTGAGCGAGGGCTGCGTGGCCTTGTTTGAGATGGACGAGCTGTCGGTCATGGGCTTGGTGGAAGTGCTGGGTCGCCTACCGCGCATTTTAAAAATTCGCAAACAAATTGTCCGCCATTTTCTCGATAATCCGCCGGATGTGTTTGTGGGCATAGATGCGCCAGATTTTAATATTGACGTTGAGCTCAAATTGCGCGCGAGTGGCATTCCCACCTTGCACTACGTGAGCCCATCGGTGTGGGCGTGGCGCCAAAACCGCATCCATAAGATCAAGCGTGCCACCGATATGGTGCTGGCATTTTTGCCCTTCGAAAAAGCCTTTTACGACCGTTTCGATGCCCCTTGTCGCTTTATCGGCCATACCTTGGCCGACGTTATGCCGCTGGAGCCTGACACTTTAGGCGCTCGTGAGCGTTTAGGTCTTAAATCCGACGGCCACTATTTAGCACTGCTGCCGGGGAGTCGCTTTGCCGAAGTGAATTTACTGAGCCCTGTGTATTTGAGCGCCTGTAAAGTACTTAAGGCTCGCTATCCAGATCTGGAATTTGTGGTGCCGCTGGTTAACCCTAAACGACGCGCCGAATTTTTAGCCTTTAAGGAACAAGTGGCGCCTGAGCTCGATATTATTTTGATTGAAGGCCAAGGGCGCGACGTCATGACGGCGGCCAACATTATCTTGCTGGCTTCTGGCACGGCCACGCTTGAGGCTATGCTGGCGAAAAAGCCCATGGTAGTGGGTTACAAATTTAAGCCCTTCAGTTATTGGCTGGCGAATAAGTTTGTGCATACCGCCTATGCTTCTTTGCCTAACTTATTGGCAGGCAGCATGTTGGTGCCTGAGCTCATTCAAGCTGATTGCACTGTGGATAATATAGTGCGCGAAGTGAGCCAGTTACTTGACCAAGATAATCAGGCGTTATTGGCCAAGTTTAGTGAGCTGCATCAGCTGATCCGCTGTAATGCAGACCAGCAAGCGGCACTTGCCGTGCTTGAGCTCGTAAACGCAAAGCTCGCCAACGCAAAACTGGCTGAGCAGGCTTGTGCTCAAAAATAATCTGGCTGGAAATTCATGTTAGCAATAGAGTATCCCCAAGGCGTCTTGGTGGCTGGCGTCGATGAAGTGGGCCGAGGTCCTTTAGTGGGCGATGTGGTCACCGCCGCCGTTATCCTAGATCCTGCTCGTCCCATCCTAGGTCTTAATGACTCAAAAGCGCTCACCGATAAGAAGCGCCAATTATTGGCCCCCTTAATACGTGAGCACGCACTTGCTTGGGCCATCGGTCGCTGCAGCCCCGCAGAGATTGATGAGCTGAATATCTTGCAGGCCACTATGCTCGCCATGAGCCGCGCCGTGGCGGCGCTGCATATTCAGCCAGGCTTTGTGTTTATCGACGGTAATCGTTGCCCCCAGTTGTCTATGCCATCTCAAGCCGTGGTAAAGGGCGACAGTTTAGTGGCCGAGATCAGTGCCGCCTCCATTTTGGCCAAGGTAGCCCGAGATCAAGAGATGATAGAGCTCGACGCGCGCTATCCGGAATATGGCTTTGCCCAGCACAAGGGTTATCCGACCAAGGCGCACTTTGCCGCGCTGGCCGAGCATGGCGTACTGCCCGAATATCGCCGTAGCTTTAAGCCCGTGGCTATCCAGTTAGCCTTGAGCGGCGGAGTGCTGCGTTCATGAGCGATGCGGCAACAGCCCTGAGCAACCAAGACGCCGTCTTGAGCGAGACAGCCTTGAGCAACCAAGGATCAGCCTTGAGCCCGTCTTTTGTGCATCTACGGGTGCATTCTGACTTTTCCATGGTCGATGGCGTGGCTAAAATTGGCCCCATTAATCAGCGCGCCCAAGAGCTGGGCTATCCGGCTATAGCCTTGACTGATCAAATGAATATGTGTGGTCTGGTGCGCTTTTATGGCGATAGCCATCGCAAAGGCTTAAAGCCCATTATCGGTACCGATATTTGGCTGCAAAGTGATGAGCTGGGTGATGAGTTATTTCGCCTGACTTTGCTGGCCATGAATAACGTCGGCTATCAAAATATCACCCGCATTATTTCTGCCGCCTATGAACGCGGCCACGTGCAACACAGACCCTTAGTCGATAAAGCCTGGCTGGTTGAGTTTAATGAAGGTGTTATCGTGTTGTCGGGTGGTCGTGAAGGTGACGTGGGCACTAGCTTACTGAAAGGCAACGAAGCGCTGGTAGATGAATGCTTAGCCTTTTACCAACGCCACTTTGCCGATCGTTTTTATCTGGAATTACAGCGCACCGAGCGCATTGATGAAGAAACCTACCTGCATATGGCGGTGGACTTGGCCGCTCGCGCACACTTGCCAGTAGTCGCCACCAATGAAGTGGTATTTCTTGATAAAAGCGATTTTGACGCCCATGAAATTCGCGTCGCCATTCATGACGGCTTTACGCTGGACGATAAACGTCGACCACGCCTCTACAGCCCAGAGCAGTATTTAAAAAGCCCAGCCGAGATGGCGGAGCTGTTTAGTGATATTCCCGAGGCGCTGGAGAACAGCGTCGAGATTGCCAAGCGCTGTAACGTGACGGTGCGGCTAGATGAATATTTCTTGCCAGACTTTCCCACCGGTGACATGAGCATCGAAGACTTCTTGGTTAAATGCTCAGCTGAGGGCCTAGAAGACAGACTCAACTTCTTATTCCCCGCTCCACAAGTGCGCGCCGAAAAGCGCCCCGAGTACGACGAGCGCTTGAAAATTGAGCTCGATGTGATCAACAAGATGGGCTTTCCCGGTTATTTCTTGATCGTGATGGAGTTTATTCAGTGGTCAAAAGATAACGGCATTCCGGTGGGGCCCGGCCGTGGCTCGGGCGCCGGCTCTTTAGTGGCCTATGCGCTGAAGATCACGGACTTGGATCCGCTGGAATTCGACTTGCTGTTTGAGCGCTTCTTGAATCCAGAGCGGGTATCTATGCCCGACTTTGATATCGACTTTTGCATGGACCGCCGCGATGAGGTGATCGATCACGTGGCCGAGCTTTATGGTCGTGATGCGGTAAGCCAGATCATCACCTTCGGTACCATGGCGGCCAAAGCGGTGATCCGCGATGTAGGTCGGGTGCTGGGCCATCCTTATGGTTTCGTGGAACGTATCTCTAAGCTGATCCCCCCTGAGCCTGGTATGACGCTGGCCAAAGCGTTCGAGATAGAGCCCAAGCTTCCTGAAATCTACGACCAAGACGAAGAAGTTAAGGCGCTCATAGACATGGCGCGCCAGCTTGAGGGCACCATACGTAACGCCGGTAAGCACGCCGGTGGTGTGGTAATCGCGCCCACGCGCATCACCGACTTTGCGCCTTTGTATTGCGATGAGCACGGCCAAAATCCGGTTACCCAGTTTGATAAAGATGATGTGGAAAAAGCGGGGCTGGTTAAGTTCGACTTCTTAGGTCTGCGCACATTAACCATCATCGACTGGGCGCTGGCGATGATTAACCCCAAATTAGTCGCCCAAGGTAAGCCCATTATCGATATCGCCGCCATCCCCATGGATGATCCGGCGTCGTTTAAAGTATTAAAACGTCATGAGACTACGGCGGTATTCCAGCTCGAATCTCGTGGTATGAAAGACTTGGTTAAGCGCCTGCAGCCCGACTGTTTCGAAGACATGATAGCCCTAGTGGCGCTGTTTCGACCGGGACCTTTGCAGTCCGGCATGGTGGATAACTTTATCGACCGTAAGCACGGCCGTGAGGCGGTGTCTTATCCCGATGAAACCTGGCAGCACGAATCTCTAAAAGCCACGCTTGAGCCCACTTACGGCATCATTCTTTATCAAGAGCAGGTGATGCAAATTGCTCAGGT
>JAHLFI010000128.1 GCA_018883865.1 Candidatus Oceanisphaera merdipullorum | reverse complement strand
GGGCTCTGGGATCCGAGCAGCGTCTCCAATGCCCAGCACACCATTATCTGGAACGTACGCTTACCTTACGCCTTAATGGCCATGCTGGTGGGGGCGGCGCTGTCACTGGCCGGTGCCGAAATGCAGGCCATTTTGAATAACCCGCTGGCCAGTCCTTTTACATTGGGCGTGTCGTCTGCGGCCTCGTTTGGCGCGGCATTGGCCATAGTACTGGGCATCAGCCTGCCGTTTGTGCCCGTGGAATGGATGGTGTCACTGAACGCCTTCATCTTTGCGTTGGGTTCTGTGCTTTTGCTGCAACTGATGGCGCGACTGCGCAGTACCAGTGTCGAAACTATGGTGTTGCTGGGTATTGCCTTGGTATTTGTGTTTAACGCGCTGGTGGCCTTCGTGCAATTTGCCTCATCGCAAGCGGCACTGCAGCAGCTGGTGTTTTGGAGCATGGGATCCTTGTCGCGCGCCACCTGGAGCAACGTCGGCATCTTGGCCTTAGTACTGTTGTTAGTAGTGCCATTTTCGCTGGCATCGTCCAGTAAATTGACTGCGCTGCGTTTAGGTGAAGACCGCGCCCGCAGCTTCGGTATTAACGTGGGTCGCCTGCGTTTTATGGCCTTGTTACGAGTCAGCCTGTTGGCTGCCACCTCGGTGGCTTTCGTAGGCACTATCGGTTTTATCGGCTTAGTGGGCCCGCACATTGCGCGCCTGATGCTGGGTGAAGATCACCGCTTTTTGCTGCCTGGTAGCATCTTAACCGGCGCGCTTATCATGGCGCTGGCCTCGGCCACCAGTAAGGTATTGATACCAGGCGTATTGCTGCCGGTCGGCATAGTCACCTCGATTGTTGGCGTGCCTGTGTTCTTGCTGCTGATCTTTTGGAAGCCAGGAGCGCAGTCATGAACGTCGCTATTAGTAGTAGTCATACCACCAGACAAGCCGCCATGAATGCAGCAAAAGCCGAGCAGGGGGCAGGTCTTGTGATCAGTGGCTTATCGAGCGGCTATCGCAAGCGCAATATTATTCAAAATGTCAGCTTGCCAGCATTGGCGGCCGGCGGCGTGTATTCGCTGATCGGCCCCAACGCCGCGGGCAAGAGTACCTTGATGCGCGCTTTGGCGGGCTTGCAGCCGGCCAAAGGTTCGGTGAGCCTAGATGGCTTTGAGCTGGTAGGTAAGCCGCTATCGGATTGGGCGCGCCGCGTTACCTATATGCCACAAACCCTGCCTCAGGGCGTCTCACTTAATGTGCTAGAAAGCGTGATCAGTGCACTGCGTGCTTCGCCCATGGAAGGCGACTTAAGCGGCCAAGACATTAAGCAGTATGCGGTGAGCGTGTTAGAACGGGTTGGCATAGTGGACTTGGCATTGCGAAACCTTGGCCACTTGTCCGGCGGCCAGCGCCAATTAGTCTCACTGGCTCAAGTGCTGGCGCGTAATCCTAAGGTGCTGCTGCTCGACGAGCCAATCAGTGCCTTGGATTTGAAACATCAATTTCGGGTGATGCGACTGGTACAAGAGCTTGCCCGTGAGCGCAACATGATAGTGATAGTGGTGCTGCACGATTTAAGCGTGGCTGCTCGTTGGTCTGACGGCATAGTGATGCTGGCGCAAGGTGCCGTGGTGGCTACCGGCACCCCGGCGGAAGCGATTACGCCCGCGACGCTCGGCCAAGTGTATGGCGTTCAGGCGCGCGTGGGGCACTGCGAGCAAGGCCACATGCAAGTGATGATAGATGACGAGCTAGGAGCCGACTGATGCTGGAATTCCAAACGCCGTCATCAGTAACCAGAGCGTATTTGGCTCGCGAGAGCGGGGCAGCCTACCAAGTCAGTATTTGGGTACCAGACGGGCAAGTGCCCGAAGGCGGCTGGCCTGTGGTGTATGTGTTGGATGCCAATGCCATGTTTGGCTCTTTTGTAGAGGCTATTCAGCGCAGCGGTCGCCGACCGGACGCCACTGGCATTGGCATGGCAGCCGTAGTCGGTATCGCCCATGGGAGCGAGCGCTTGTTTGCCACCGAGCACCGCTATCGAGATTATACCTTTGAGTCTTCGCCCTTGGTGGAGTCTGCTCAAGCGGGCGGCGGAGCGGAGTTTCTTAGCTTTATCGTCGATCAGTTAGCGCCTGAGCTGAGCCTTGAATTTTCTTTCAACACTGAACGCCAATCCTTATTTGGGCATTCACTGGCGGGCTACTTTGTGCTGAATGCGCTGGCGACTCGGCCCGCTGCCTTTTGCCATTACGCCGCGATTAGCCCTTCGGTATGGTGGCAGCCAGCCGCACTGGCTGAACGTTTAAGTGCGTTAAGCCAAAATGCCACCGGAAAGATTCGCGGCGTATTGGTGGCTGTAGGCGAGTGGGAAGGTGCCCCTGCACCTTGGTTGACGGCCGAAGATGGCTTAGCTCCTGAAGCATTAACCACCTTAATCGCACGGCGAGCCGAGCGCCAGATGATAGTTCAAGCCAGTTCTACGGCTGATATACTGCGCCCGGTGTTAGGCGAGCGCCTCAGTTATCGTTGTTTTCCTGAAGAAGACCATTCTTCCATAGTTATGATCGCCATTCAGCGTACCCTACGGCTGATATTTTCTTAAGCTGTCACTTAAATTTACAAATGTTTAATCATCCTAAAAATTCAAAACGATTCAGTAAAAAATCATAGCTTTTTTTGATAACATTAACTCTTTACGAATTCAGGGGGTTTATTGTGATAGTTGGTCCTATTGTAAA
>JAHLFI010000127.1 GCA_018883865.1 Candidatus Oceanisphaera merdipullorum | reverse complement strand
GTGACCATTTCTCGGGCTACTTCATCGGATATTTTCTGCTCACGTGCTAGATGATAAATAGTTTGGCGAGCCGTATTGATAATGGCTAAGCGAATTTCACGCTCTATCTCATACTGCAAATGCTGCACATTATCTGGGTCTCGATATGAGTCAAACGTATTTTCAAACTCTAGCCACAATCTTTGCTTTAATCCGACAAAATAATCAGCGCTCAGCGCAGTGTTAGTCGTGGCTAATTGTTCGAGTAATTCAGTTAAATGTTTTTTACCAGACTGGCGTGCCGCGGTAATGGCGAGTTTTTTCTGTTGCATTAAAGGGGATTGCAGATGGTTATGTGGTTGCGCATTTTTCAGCAACAAAGGCAAGCACACACTGGCCGCTATAAGGCTGATAATAATAACGGCAGCAGCGAGAAAAATGGCCAGATCTCGGCCGGGAAAAGCAGCGCCGCTCGGTAGCAATAAGGGCAGCGTGAGTACCCCTGCCAAGGTGATAGTTCCTCTGACTCCACCCACTGAGACTAAAATAACGTCTCGTAAATTATGCTGAGAGAGCGTAATAAAGCGCTTATTCTTCACCAATGAAGTGATGTTGACAGAGATAAAAACCCAACTAAAACGAAATACAACTAAGACGAAGAAAATGACCACCGCATAGATTAATAGCCACCAAGCACTGGTATGACCGGTCTGGGTGACGACTTCTAATGCGCCATTAAATATATCCGGTAGTTGCTCCCCGAGTAATACAAAAATGGCGCCGTTAAGGGTGAATTGTACCGTATCCCAAGTTGCTGTGCGGCGCATACGCGTCAGGGGCGTTATACCACCGCCCAGCTCCAGCCGGCTCATAGTGATACCTGCCGCCACGGCGGCCAACACGCCCGACGCTTCAATATATTCAGCGCCTGCATAGGCGGCAAAAGGAGTCAGCAAGCTCAAAAGCACTTCTGAACCGAGTTCTTCACCATATTTAGCGGTAAATTTACGGCGCACATAAGAGAGTAACCAAGTAATGGCGACACCGGTGACAATGCCTAATATAGCAACCCACAAAAAATCACCGGCGGCCGTATAAATAGAAAAACTGCCCGTAACTGCAACCAACACCGCCATTTTAAAGGCCACTAGACCTGTGGCATCATTAAATAAAGCTTCTCCCTCTAGAATTGACATCACTCTTTCAGGCAACGCCAGCTTGCGTGCTATGCCAGCTACGGCGACCGGATCCGTGGGCGAGAGAATAGCCGCCAATGCAAAAGCCACCGCTAAGGGCAGGCTGGGGATCAACCAATGGATAATGTACCCTAGCCCTATCATAGTGATAATGACCAGACCAAAGGCGAGCTGAAAGATATTCATACGCTGTTTCTTAAGAACATCATTAGGCATACGCCAGCCATCAAGAAACAATAAAGGCGGGATAAAGAGTAAGAAGAATACATGAGGGTCTAACACTATGCCTTCAGACCATACGCCAGCAATGAGGCCGCCTAACGATATTTGTATTAAGGGCAGCGGTATATTGATTGGCAGTATCCTGACAATAGCGCCGCTGGCTAAAATCGCTAACAAGATGGCAAAAATGACGCTCATACTCTCCATTACCTCTCCTTACTGAAAGTTGATAATCCCATATTATTGGAATGCGTTCATTACTTGCTCAAGCAGTGACAAAGAGTGATCCAGCTGACTAATATAAGCGCCTTTAGCACTGAGCAGCCTTTGCCAAGCAAAGCTCCTGAAGCTGCTGCTTAATAAACCCTACCGCTGGCTAGAGAGAAAGTCTCATTTCTCAGATTTAAATGTCGCTAATTTGATACGCACCACAAAAGCACCCACTGGGTTTTGCCAATCAAGTGGTGTTTGGCATACTGCTGGTTATCAAGACATTTAAAAAATGCAATGTGTGGCTTTACCAAAATGTTACCAGCCCTGCTCAGCCCAATATAACGCTACCCGCGAGTAAACCCTATTTACTCGACGCCACCTTGAGTCATTCATTTAATAAGGAAATTAACATGTCTAAGTCAAGCCGTTTGAGCCGAACCGTAGTCGCCACCCTAGTTGCCGGCGCCATAGTGCTGCCTAGCATCGGTAATGCTTGTACTTCATTATTATATACCGATGCAAACGGCGCTCACTATGCGGGTCGAACTATGGAGCTGCCGATGGAACTGCCCTATGAGGCGACCTACTTTCCTAAAGGTGCCAGTTTTGGCTCTAAAGCCGACCATAATCACACCTTGTCGTTTGAAGGGAAATTTGGCTTTATGTCATTAACCGTGCCTGATCCCGTATCTAAGGATTTAAAGGTAGTTGAAGGCTTAAACGATCAAGGCTTAAGCTTTAGCTTATTGGCTTATGCAAGTACAGATGGCCCTAAAGACATGGTGGACAAAACCACTGGCGTGCTAGCAGCCATTGACTTGGGTGCATGGGCGTTATCTCAATTTAAGGATGTCGCGCAAGTGAAGGCAGCACTGGCCAAGCAAGAAGTGCTGGTGACGGCGTTATTACCGCTGGGTATTTTTAAAACGCCTTTCCATTACACCCTGCACGATGCCACGGGTGCCTCTTTGGTGATTGAGTTTGCTAACGGTAAACAAACGGTGATCGATAATCCCTTGGGTGTGATGACCAATGGCCCTGAATTCGCTTGGCATATGACTAACCTCAATAACTACACCTTTTTAAACAACCGCGATCACTCCAAACTGGAGCTAAATGGCGTCACGTTTCAGCAACCGGACTCAGGAATTGCTACGGTTGCGCTACCCGCGTCTAATACCTCTGTCGGCCGTTTCGTGCGCGCCGTGTACTATTCTCAGTTTGCAGAGAAAGCCCGAACGCCTGACAAAGCCGTTTCTACTCTGGCAAACGTGATGAATAATTTTGACCGGCCGCGCGGTATTACCATGGATGAACGTTTTGAAGGCGAAATAGCCAATATCTTGGCCCCAGGGGTAGAAGGTCACAGTACTTACACTTCCGAATACACCTCTTGGACTGCGCTGTCGGACTTGAACAGACTAACGTTTAAGGTCAGAAGCTACGACAACCTTAACTACATAGATTTTGACCTTAATGCCTTGGCTAACGAGACCAGCCAGAAGTCGGTAACGCTAAGTAAAATCTCAACCGAGATGGCATCAGGTACTGCCGCTTTACAGGCGGAAAAATAAGCAAAATGCGCTTCGCCATTTATAGTTTATGCATCAGCAGTTTACTGGGCTGCACCAGCGCCTCGCTACAGACAGCGTCGTCTAATAACGATGACGGGCGAGGTGCTCCCACACACATTACGCCGGACTTTTCCTTAAGCCGTATTCAAACGCCAGCGCCAACACAGCTACAACAAACACACACGTACAACCTGCCCGAATTAATTGATCTCGCTCAACAAGCCAATCCATTGACGCGTATTGCGTGGTTAGAAGCAGAGCAGGCAGCGCTGGCGACGGGTATGGTAAAAGCCACCTACTTGCCTCTGTTATCGGCCAGTGCGATTGGCGGTTATCAACACAGTAAACGGCGCACGCGCACTGAGCTAGATACAATATTCGGTGAGCTAGACATCAATACCCGCTCAGACAACCACCTTAAGGGAGTGGTACCGGCTCTCACCTTAGAATGGCTATTATTTGATTTTGGCAAACGGGCCGCGTTGCATGAAGCGGCACAAGAACTGGCAAACGCCAGCAAGATGAAATTTAGCGCCGCACACCAAGCGGTGATCTTTAACGTAAGCCGTACTTTTTTTAACCACAGCGCCAGCCGTGAAAATGCGCGCTTATCAGCTAAGCATTTAACGAATGCTCAGGCGTTAAAAACCGCCGCTCACGCACGCTTTAGCAAAGGGGTCGCCACCTCCATTGAAGTGGCTCAAGCCAGCCAATTAGCCGCCCAAGCCAAGTTGGTCGC
>JAHLFI010000126.1 GCA_018883865.1 Candidatus Oceanisphaera merdipullorum | reverse complement strand
TACCGCAATATTCAGCATCGGATGCATATGAGTGAACTCACTTGATGTTAAAGAACGAAATTTGAGCGACATATTATAC
The DNA here is from genome assembly GCA_018883865.1 of Candidatus Oceanisphaera merdipullorum. Classification (GTDB taxonomy): domain Bacteria; phylum Pseudomonadota; class Gammaproteobacteria; order Enterobacterales; family Aeromonadaceae; genus Oceanimonas; species Oceanimonas merdipullorum. Next base: position 6,557 of record JAHLFI010000126.1, on the reverse strand, counting down.
CCGTGATCGAAAATGAGGCAAGGCTTAATCCAGTCTTAAGGAGCCGCCTTGGCCATCGGCTGCCTTTGTGCCAAGTGACCTTAATTGCTTGCATACTGGCTAAATAGTGAGTTCAGGCTTCATTTTCTGGCAGATCAGGGTTTCTAACGACTATCTTTATAATCGCGGTTATTTGCAATTGGCACTTTGCTTACTACTTATTTTTAGCTTTCGCACTTGTCGCTAGCTTCAATGCTAAACATTACGTCTTAAGGCTCTTGGTAATCCTAACGATAAAATCGACTTAACTGATACATGGAAGGAATCGTTATGAGTAAATTCATCGCTTTCTCAGCACATCGGCAGACACAGCTTCTAACTCGTACTAACTCACCTCATCGCTGCCTATTAAGATCAGGGCGCAGCTTAGTCTTATGCGGCGCTTTGGCCTTGATGGCACAGCCAGCACAAAGTGAAACTGGCTTACTTTTGGGGGTGGGGGCCGGTTATGGCGCGGACGCGATACAAGTGGGCGGGCTTTGGACTCAGCCTTGGACAAGCGTAAACAGCCGACTGTCCTACGGGCTAACAGGCGAAGTGGCGGCGTGGCGTTATGATGAAGATGACATGGTGCAACTGAGCTTAGTCCCCTTGTTACAGTACGATTTTATGCCTAATGCTAACTGGCGTCCCTTTGTGTTTGCTGGCGTAGGTCCGGCTTGGATAAGCCGCACCCAGCTGGGCGATCGCGACTTATCGAGCGAGTTTCAATTTAGCAGTCGTCTCGGTGTGGGCTTACGCAACAGTAGGCATAGTCTTGCGGTAGAGGCGCGACATTTATCTAATGGCGGTATTAAAGAGCCTAACGAAGGGCTCAGCTACTGGAATTTAACCTATGGCTATCATTTTTGATAAGAGAAATTCAGCTTGGTGGATATAAAATTTTGTGTTGATCGGCATTGCTAGTTAAAGCCACTGCTCGCTATCATATAGGCATTATTATCTTTGCCTATAAAGGCTTCTTTGGAGCGCGACATGTCGGGCCTGTCTTTGGTGCTGTTAACCGTTTTAATGGTGGCCTCGGGTCAAATGACTCAAACCTTATATGTGCCTGCCATGACCGACATGGCGGATGCGCTGCAGGTAGCCAAAGACAGCTTGCCGTTGCTCATGGCCATGTACCTGATCCCATATGGCTTGTTTCAGTTTATTTATGGGCCGCTGTCTGATCGCTTAGGGCGAAGACCTGTGCTGTTGGTGGGATTAAGCATTTATGTACTGGGATCAGGCCTCATCGTATTGTGGCCAAGCTACCCCATGTTATTAGTAGGCAGCTTTATCCAAGGCGCAGGCACGGCGGCGGCAGGTAGCTTATGTCGCAGTCTAATGCGCGATAAGTTCGAAGGCTCGGCACTGGTGCGTTATAACGGCTATGTGTCCATGGGCATTATGTTGGCGCCGCTGCTGGCTCCTTTGCTTGGTGGTTACCTCAATCAGCACTTTGGTTGGCAGTCCATGTATCTGTTTTTGTTGGTACTAGGCGTAAGCTGCACCGCTATTATTTTTTACTGCTTCAAAGAAACCTTACCCGTGGCACGTCGTCATCAGCAGTCGATACTGCCGGCTTATTTGCACGTGTTACACAGCCATGCATTTTGCCGTCAACTCGGCATGCTAATGGCCGCTTTTGCTGGCGTGATTTTATACGAAGCCGAATTTGCTGTGGTGGCGAGCCAACATGCGACCTTAACTAGTCTCGAGCTGAGCGTGCTGTTTATTCTGCCATTACCGCTGTATTTTGCCGGTGCCATGTTAGCCGCCGTTACCGCCAGCCGTTGGTCCGTTATGCGCTTGCAATGGATAGCGACCTTGAGCTTAGTGCTGGGCGGAGTAGTAGTGCTGGCGTCAGCGTTCGAAACTGAATTTGGTTTAGTAGGTTTAGTGCTGGGCGGTGGTTTGTACTTTGCTGGTGCCGGTTTGTTGTTTCCGGTGGCTACGTCTGCGGCAGTGGAGCCATTTGCTCGCCATAGTGGTAGCGCCGGTGCCTTGCTGGGCGGTTGCTCTAATTTAGGTGGCGGGGTGTTTTTATTGGTACAAGGCGGCTTACCGCAAATGAACCAAGGTGTGCTGGGTGGTCTATTGCTAGCGTTTGCAGGTATTACTTTATGGTTATTATTGCCCAGCCATCACGCACTGCCAGAGCCGGGTTTGTAAGCTTTATTAGCGAGAAAGCGCTTAGTCGTTGGCATGATGTAAAACAACAAATTTATCCCACAGCTGCTCTTGGCTCTCAACGTGGGAAGGGTCGATAATGATGCAGTCGATAGGGCAGACGCTGATACAAGTGGGTTTATCGTAATGGCCCACACACTCAGTGCATAAGTCGGACTCTATTTCATAGATTTCTGCGCCATAGCTAATAGCGCCGTTTGGGCACTCGGGTTCGCACATGTCGCAATTAATACAGCTGTCTTCAATTAATAATGCCATATCACACCGTTCTCGCTTAGCTCAGTAGCCGTAAAAATTTTGCGCACAGCATAGCATCTTCTCGCTTTAAATAGCGTCCTACTCAGCTTTTGTGATCAGGGACTGCGCTGGCTTACCTTGCCAAGCAGGGCGACGCCGAGCACAATAAGCCATTACTCATCGAAGAGATTTAGCTATGGAACTGGCCAACTATAGACGTGAATATCTGCAAGGTGGCTTACGCCGTAACAACTTGCCGGACAACCCTTTGTCTTTGTTTGAAACCTGGATGCAGCAAGCGGTACAGGCAAACTTGATGGACCCCACGGCTATGGTGGTGGGCACAGTTGACTCGCACGGCCAGCCTTATCAGCGCATCGTCTTGCTCAAACACGTGGACGAGCAAGGCTTCGTGTTTTACACCAATATGGGCAGCCGCAAAGCCAGCCAGTTGGCGAATAACCCTAAAGTAAGCCTGCTGTTTCCTTGGCATATGCTGGAGCGCCAAGTGCATGTAACGGGCCAAGTAGAGCGTTTATCGGCATTAGAGGTGCTGAAGTACTTCAGCAGTCGCCCTAAAGACAGCCAGATTGGCGCTTGGGTGTCTCATCAGTCGGCGCCCATCTCGGCCCGTGGCGTGCTAGAGGGTAAATTTTTAGAAATGAAGCAAAAATTTGCTAAGGGTGAAGTGCCACTACCGAGCTTTTGGGGTGGCTTTAGGGTGAAGTTTGACTCGATTGAATTTTGGCAAGGTGGTGCCAATCGTCTGCACGACCGTTTCTTATACCAGCGCCAAGAGACAGGCTGGTCGATCGACCGTTTAGCGCCTTAAAGGTAATTTATGCTGATTTGCAGAACCGAACGCCCGGGTGACGGAGATGAAATAGACGAGCTGGTGTGCGCCGCCTTTGGCCGAGAGCAAGAAGGCGATTTAGTGTGGGCACTACGTGAGCAGGGTGCCATTAGCTTGAGTCAGGTAGCCGAATACGAGGATGCCATCATGGGCCATCTGCTAATGAGTCCGGTATTAATCGAAGGCCAAGACCTCGGCTGGTTAGCCTTGGCACCGGTGAGTGTTTGGCCTGAATGCCAGAACCAAGGGATTGCGAGCACCTTGATTCGTGCGGCACTGGATTGTGCCAATGAGCTCGACTGGGCCGGTGTGGTGCTCTTAGGCAAACCAGAATTTTATAGCCGCTTTGGTTTTAAACCGGCCAGTGAGCTCGGCCTGAAATACCAGAATGCTAAGGCCGATGAGACATTGATGGCCATGGCGCTGAAAGCGCAACCTGTCAGCGGTCGAGTCACTTACCATCCGGTGTTCGATACCAAGCCCCAAGCTTGAAGCCAAAAAGACAGCCGGAAGCTTGAAGCTGAGAGCGGGAAGTAGGGTCGATTTCAATCGAGCAAAATACTTAAATCAAATTTCAGATGACCAATAAAAAGCCCCAGATCGGCAGATCTGGGGCTTTTTTCTAGCTTCTAGCTTAGCGCTTCCGGCTTTGTTTTATTCTTCATCTTCCTCAAAATACCAATAACCTTGGTTGACCAAAGGCAACAATACTTCCAGCAGCGCTTGAGGCTGAGCCAAGCAGGCGATTTGTGGGCCGTGAATACGGGATTGATCACAGAGCAGCGCAATGGCCCCAGCATCCGCTTCAGCTAACTGATAGCGCTCACCGTCCAGATAAAATACCGCAGTTTCACCGGCCATGTAAAAGCAGCGAGCGCCGGCTAGACGATATAAGTAATCGCCGTGATCCAAACGCAACACTAATTCTTCCAGAGTATAAGCGGGCTCGGCAGGCTCAAGATCTAAGTCGTGTTTAGCTTCTGAGGTCATTTCACCAAACCAGTCTGCCAAGCGCTGCGGGTCTTCTAATAACTCCGTCATTAAGCTTTTTACTTGGGCTAATACTTCTGGCTCGATACGGCCATGAGCGGTGGTGGCTGTCATGCCCGCATCATCAAAGCGGCGGCTGTCGCAGTCGTTAGCGAGCAGATGATCCGCAAAGCTTGAGATTAAATCCCGAGCATCGGGTGCGCGAAAACCTACCGAGTAATTTAGCGCCGGTGTTTCGGCGTAACCTTCGTGAGGGCAACCTGGTGGGATATACAGCACATCGCCTGGGGTGAGCACTTCATCTATTTCAGCCACAAAGTCTTCGCAGTGGCGCAGCGCGCCGTTGGCGGCAAATTGCTCCAGCTCTTGAGGCAAGCCTACGCGCCAGCGGCGAGTGCCAGAGCCTTGAATAATAAACACCCCGTATTGATCGATATGCGGACCAACGCCACCACCCGGGGTGGAAAAACTGACCATTACATCATCAAAACGCCAACCTGGGATAAAGCGAAAGGCATCGGCTAGCTCTTGTACGTCTGGATGCCATTGGTTTACCGCCTGCACCAATAAGGTCCAATCGGATTCTCCCAGATGATCATAAGTATCAAAAGGGCCACTCTCTGCGTGCCAACGATCATCAGCTTTCCATACGCGGCGCGATTCAACCTGTGGCTCAAGCGCCAGGCCGGCTAGTTCATCTGGGCTAAGAGGATCCTCAAACTGGGCAAATCCTGCCTTGATGAGCAGTGGCTTCTTTTGCCAGTAATGAGCCAAAAAATCCGTGATATCGAGTTTGAGTGCGCTCTGCATGGCAACCTGTCATTTAAGGAGAAGTAAGGTAAGAATAGCCAGCTATTATGCCAAGGCGTAGCCGAGATAGATAGATTGGGGGAAACGGAGCCAGAAGCTTTAAGCGGTAAGCTGGAAGAAAAACCTTTAATGATAGATTGGGTGTTGTTGGTTTGCGGCGTGATTATTTTTTAGCGAAACGACCAAACAAAAACACCGAGCCTTGTGCGGCCCGGTGCTTTTAAACTTTCAGCTTAGTGCTTTGGCTTTCTTTAAATCTTATCTGTCAGCTCTATTGCGCAGCCTATGTAATTAGCAGGCGTTAATAGCTTCAGTTGCGCTTTAACGTCGGCTGGCAATTCCAAGGTATCGATAAAGGTGTGCATGCCTTCGGCGTTCACACGTTTGCCGCGGGTCAGCTCTTTCAGCTTCTCATAGGGCTTTTCGATGCCGTAGCGGCGCATCACGGTTTGGATCGGCTCGGCTAATACTTCCCAGTTTTGATCCAAATCGGCGGCCAAAATAGCAGGGTTAGCTTCCAGCTTGCTGATGCCTTTAAGTGTGGCTTGATAGGCAATCAGTGAATAACCGATGGCTACGCCTAAGTTGCGCAGCACTGTGCTGTCGGTTAAGTCGCGCTGCCAGCGAGAGACCGGCAATTTCGCCGCCAAGTGATTAAAGATAGCGTTGGCTAAGCCTAAGTTACCCTCGGAGTTTTCAAAGTCGATGGGGTTTACTTTGTGCGGCATGGTGCTGGAGCCAATTTCGCCTTCCACGGTTCTTTGTTTAAAGTAACCGATGGAGATGTAACCCCAAATATCGCGGTCAAAATCCAAGATGATGGTGTTGAAGCGGGCGATGGCATCAAACAGCTCGGCGATGTAGTCGTGCGGCTCAATTTGTGTGGTGTAGGGATTAAAGTCCAGACCTAGGCTCGTCACGAAGCGCTCGGCAAAGCCGTGCCAATCTATTTCTGGATAAGCAGACAAGTGAGCGTTGTAGTTGCCCACGGCACCGTTGATTTTGGCCAGCATTTCTACGGCTTTAATCTGTGTAAGTTGGCGCTCTAAGCGATACACCACGTTGGCCATTTCTTTACCCAAAGTAGTGGGTGAAGCAGGTTGGCCGTGGGTGCGGCTCAGCATTGGCACGTCGCGATAGTTAGCGGCCAGCTGCTTGATGGCATCGATCAGCTGCTGGCAATATGGCACCAATACTTGGTCGCGGCCGTGCTTAAGCATCAGGGCGTGTGCGTTGTTGTTAATGTCTTCACTGGTGCAGGCGAAGTGAATAAATTCACTAACTGCGGCCAGCTCAGGCAGCACTTCTACTTTTTCTTTTAAGAAGTATTCCACGGCTTTTACGTCGTGGTTAGTGGTGCGCTCTATGTCTTTGATACGCTGGCCGTCCGCTTCGTTAAAGTTGGCGACGATAGCATCGAGTAAGGCATTCGCTTCACCAGAGAGGGCTGGCACTT
>JAHLFI010000125.1 GCA_018883865.1 Candidatus Oceanisphaera merdipullorum | reverse complement strand
TCGCGCTAAATTGTACTATCTGCGTGACCGTACCGGTAAGGCTGCTCGTATTAAAGAGCGTCTTGTTGCCCGTGGCGCTGCTCCGCGTAAAGCTAAGTAATAGCCGACCGGTTGTGATAAAAGGCCCGCATCTGCGGGCCTTTTTGTTTTTAGTGACAAGCCATACGTCGTAAGCTGTGCGTAAAGAAATATAACCAGCCTTCAAGAAAAGAACGTAAGGCATAAAGCGTAAGACGTGAAACACAGCTCTCAAGCCTTACTCTTTATTCTTCACCTATTAAGTCAGGAAATCTAAATGCCGATTATCGTGTTGGGGCTGGCGATAGCGCTATCGGCAGTTTATTCAACGGCCAAGGCTTAGTCTTGTTGGGGGGGAATTGGCTAAATTTGTTCACCATCCCGGGGGGCTTGCTGGTGGCAATCTTGATCTGGCGAGTTACAGAGCAGGCGCTAAGCGATCCCAAACCAACAGGAGCCATGTTTTATGGTCTGCCTACTTGTTCGGCGGTCCCATGGAGCAGGAGGGCTTAAAATTCAGTTTTTAGGTTTACTCTTCACACCTTTCCCTTTACACGTCACTGTTACTTAAAGCATAAAATGCTTGGCCAGCAGGGCGCCGGTGAAGCCGGTCTTCAGATAGAAGCCACGCGGCAGTGTCATGATAGGTTCGCCCTGTGTACCTATGGCTTCAGTTAGCGCCTTATTGTTGGCCGCTTTGGGTCTAAGTTGTAACACTTGGCCGTGACGTGCGCTTAAAGTCTGAATTTGCCCGAGACTGATCAGCTCCATGATCTCTTCCCAATCTTGCCGTAACAGCTGTTCTTCTTCTGTACTGGGTTGCCACCACAATGGCGGGCCTATGATCCGCACGCCGGGTGGGGTTTGGCGGTCGCCAATGATCGGGATCCACAGTACGCAGGATAATTTGTTGCGCACATTTGAGTCTTGCCAGCGCAAGCCGCTGATCCCGACTAAGGGCGCCACGCTGACGAAGGTGGTTTCCAATGGCTTACCTTGTTCATCCACCGGTATGGTTTTTAGCTCCACGCCCAATTCGGGAAAGTCTTGCTCGGGTTTGGATCCGGCACTGGCCCCTAACGCCAACTCTAACAATTGGCCGATCCAGCCTTTATCACGGCGCAGGTTATCCGGCACTGTAATGTTTAGCTGCTGGGCAATTTCCGCGAGTGATAGGCCGGTTAACTGCTGTGCACTGTGCAGCAGCGCGGCGCGGTCGTGAGGACGAGTTCCTAAAAGGTACAAAATGTAATCAACCCTGATTTAAAAGATGAAAGGTGACTATGAAGACAGTCATTGATGCAGGATCCTGATTTGGTAACCATTATACCCGAGGTCTGAGACCGATCATTGACTCACCTATTATATAGAGCTTCCCACCTATCATAACAGCCTGTTACACAGGCTTATCCACAGAAATTCTGGATAAGTCAGGCCAAAGCCAACTTTGTCATTTTAGGCAGACAAATTTACCGCTAAAACCCCTTATGTTCCGATTGTTAACACTAAGTTCACTTGAATGCTGTGGATAACTTGGTTGTGGTTGTTTTTTGTACAGTTTAACTTGCTCACAATTGAGAATAGTTAAAATGCCCTGTTTAAAGATCCAGTTAGATCCTTTTTTTAAAATTTAACTTTATGATTTTATTAAATAAAATTTATTTGGCTTTAAATGCATAGAATAAGTTAAACCTAGCCTTATTGAGATCAAGATCAAGCTATACAGCCTTTATCACAAGCTTATCCACACAATATGGGGGCAAGTGATCCGTCGAGGATCCTTTTTTGTTTATAACTATTGACAAAAAGACAAGTTATTCAAGATTAGCTAATTTGGCTATATGCACAGCATCATTTGCCGCGAATAGGGGAATATGGAACAATCCTCAGTATGTTTTTTTTTAGTCTGGTGATTGCGTGATAGATGGCGACGGTTTTCGTCCCAATGTGGGCATAGTGCTCTGCAATCGCAAAGGCCAGGTGCTATGGGCTAGGCGCTACGGTCAGCATTCTTGGCAGTTTCCCCAAGGCGGGGTGGATGAGGGTGAAAATCCTGAACAATCCATGTATCGGGAGCTGTATGAGGAAATCGGCCTGAGGCCTGAGCATGTGACGTTACTCGCGGTCACACGCCATTGGCTGAAATACAAGCTGCCTAAGCGTCTGGTGCGATGGGACAGTAATCCTGTGTGCATTGGCCAAAAACAGAAGTGGTTTCTGTTGCGATTGGAATCAGAACACGAGTCGCACATTGAGTTTGGCTGTTATGGCCAACCGGAATTTGATGATTGGCGATGGGTTAGCTATTGGTACCCGGTGCGCCAAGTGGTGTCTTTTAAGCGAGAAGTGTACCGACGGGTGTTAAAAGAATTTGCGCCTATTGTGATGGCCGAGCAAGGTCGACGAGACCGAGATCCGCGTAAACGGCCGCGCTAAAAATAGCGGTACGTTTGACGCTGTACGTCGATCGTAAACCGAATACAAAGCGGTGCGTGATACGTACAGCGTTAAACTTATGGCGTATGGCGCAACTTAAAGGAGTAGGCGGCTGTGTTAAAGGAATTGCGAGAAATCGTCCAGCAGGTCACGGCCAGCTCAGATCTTAATGAGGCGATGAATGAGCTGGTACGCCAAACCCGCTCTGCCATGAACGTCGATTGCTGCTCTATTTACCTGCGTCAACATCATCAGCAACACTATGTGCTGGCTGCCACCGATGGTTTGGCGGCCAGCGCCGTGGGTCGCGCTAAAATCCCCTTAGGTGAGGGCATAGTGGGCTTGATTGGCGATAAAGAAGAGCTAATCAACCTCGCCGATGCTCGCTCTCATCCGCAATTTAAGTATTTACCGGAAGCCCGCGAAGACGCCTTTATCTCTTTTCTAGGCGCACCTATCATCCATCAGCGCACCACGCTGGGGGTGCTGGTGGTGCAGCAAAAATTGGAGCGGTTGTTTGAAGAGGGCGAAGAATCCTTCTTAGTCACCTTGGCTTCCCAGTTGGCTACCGTTATCGCCCATGCCGAAGCCAAGGGCAACTTACGTTCCCCTAACTGGCATGGCATGCTGCGGGGCTTAGCGGGTTCGCCTGGGTTAGCCATTGGCCGCGCTTGGGTATGGCGGCCGCGTATTGAGCTGGCTCAGGTCACAGAGCGCAAAGCAGACGACCCTTTGTTACAGCATCAACGACTGAATAAAGTCTTGGTGCAAGTGGAAGACGAGCTCAACGGCATGGCGCTGCGCTTACAAGAGTCTCAAGCCAGTGAATCTGTGGCCGTACTTGAGGTCTATCAATATCTTCTCAAAGATCCGCTGTTTATTGCCTTGATCCGCCAACAAATCGATCAAGGCTGGATTGCCGGCAGTGCGGTAAAACGGATCTGTGAACAACACATTGCCCAGTTTAGTCATATGTCGGATCCTTACTTGCGTGAGCGAGCGGCGGACATTCGCGATTTGGGGCAGCGATTGTTGACGCGCTTAATCCACGAAGACGAAGGCATGCACAGCTTGTCGCTCGATGAGCCGGTGATCTTGGTGGCCGACGAAATTAGCGCCACCTTAATCGCCGAAATTCCGGCTAATAAGCTCAAAGGTATCGTCTCCGCCAAGGGTTCGGTGAATTCTCATGCTGCTATTTTAGCGCGCTCCATGGGCGTGCCCGCTGTCATGGGCATAGAGCATAATTTTGAGTTGCTCGAAGACCGCCTCTTGATTGTCGATGGTTATAACGGCGATCTGTTAGTGGAGCCGGTGGCGTCGGTATTGCGCGAGTATAAAAAGTTGATCAAGCAAGAACAGCAAATGGATCAACTGTTTGCCAGTGTGGGGCATGAACCGGCGCGTACCTTAGACGAAGTGCCGGTAGCCTTGTTGTTGAATGCCGGCTTGAGTGCAAACACCATTATTAGCGCCAACGATACGGTGGAGGGCATAGGGCTATTTCGCACCGAAATTCCTTTTATGCTGCGCGACCGTTTTCCCTCCGAACAAGAACAAATCACCACTTATCGACGAGTGCTGGCTAATTACGTGGGCAAGCCGGTGTGCATGCGCACCTTAGATGTGGGCGGCGATAAGCAGCTGCCGTATTTCCCTATAGTGGAAGAAAATCCCTTCTTAGGCTGGCGTGGCATTCGCTTGACGCTGGATCATCCCGAAATATTCTTGGTGCAATTAAAAGCCATGCTGCGCGCCAGCCTTGGGCTGGATAATTTATCGATCATGTTGCCTATGGTGACTAACCTCGATGAAGTGCGGGCCGCTAGGCGCATGCTAGATAGGGCTTGGCGTGAGGTGTCGGCGGAAACCCCTGAGCATGAGGTGATCCGTTACCCAAGTTTGGGAGTGATGATTGAAGTGCCTTCGTTATTGTATTTGCTGCCTGATTTAGCACCACTGGTGGATTTTTGGTCGGTGGGCACCAATGATCTCACCCAATATTTGCTGGCGGTGGATCGCAATAACGGTCGAGTGGCTAATATTTACGATGCGCTGCATCCGGCGGTATTACGTGCCTTACAGCAAATTATTGAGGCGGGTGAGCGATTTGGTAAGCCGGTGTCGATTTGCGGCGAGTTGGCGGGTGATCCGATTGGCGTATTAATCCTGCTCGCCATGGGTTATCGACGATTTAGTATGAACAGCAGTAATATCTTGCGTATTAAATACATAGTCCGCCAATCGCGCTGCGACGAGCTAAAAAAGCTGTTAGCTGAAACCGAAAGCCAGCACCGACTGGGCTCCATAAAACAGATCTTTGGTCGTTATTTGGAAGAACGCGGCTTAGGTGGCTTGTTACGCGGACCACGTTGATCTGTGAAACCTAAAGCGTGAAGAGGGCGAGATAACTTCAGATTCTGCGTTCTTCTGCTGCACTTTCTGCAGCATATAGTGCTTAGGTTGATTCGTTCAAAACCATACTTTTTCGTTGCACAGTCGAATAAATTGTCAGCCACAAGAGCTCTTACTGTGAGCTCTCTTTTTCCTGTAGGTCAGTGTATTCCGTGGCAAAAAGAAAGCGTTAACTTAGCGCCTTGCTCGCCAAAGGGCTCGTTTTTCTGGCAATTAATCCCGTGCGCTTGCACAATACCCCCCTTTTTGTTGTTGCTGGAGAAAGGCATGTCTGAAAGCCACTGGGTGTTCCCCGGTTTCGATCCCATTGCTATCCAAATAGGCCCGCTTGCGGTGCATTGGTATGGCTTGATGTATTTAATTGGCTTTGTGTTCGCTTGGTTAGTCGCCAATTGGCGCGCGGCACAGCCTGGATCCGGATGGACCAAAGACCAAGTGTCGGATGTGCTTTTCTACGGCTTCTTAGGCGTGATCATCGGCGGGCGCCTCGGATATGTGTTCTTCTATCAATTTGATACCTTCTTAGCCGATCCTTTGTATTTGGTGAAGATCTGGACCGGCGGCATGTCGTTTCATGGCGGCTTAATTGGCGTGATCACCGCGCTTTGGTTATTTGCTCGTAAGCATAAAAAAACCTTCTTTGCGGTGTCTGATTTTATCGCACCTTTGATCCCCTTCGGATTAGGTGCGGGCCGTATCGGTAACTTCATCAATGGCGAATTATGGGGACGAGTGACCGATGTATCTTGGGGCATTATTTTCCCCGCCGCCGGTATGCTGCCGCGTCACGCTTCTCAGCTGTATCAATTTGCGCTGGAAGGCGTGGTGCTGTTGATTATCTTGAATGTGGCTTGGTTGTTGCGCGCGCCGCGCGGCGCTATCTCTGGCTTATTTCTCTTCTGTTATGGCCTATTTCGCTTCATGGTGGAATTTGTGCGTGAACCCGATGCGCAGTTAGGCCTGTACCTTGACGTGTTCAGCATGGGGCAGTTGTTATCCATGCCGATGATGTTGGCCGGTGGCATTATGCTGTGGGCCGCCTTTTGCCGCCCACAGTGGTATACCCGTAACGATTTACTCACGGAGAAAAACTAGCGTGAAAGCCTATCTCGATTTAATGCAGCATATTTTAGACAAGGGCGCGGTCAAAGAAGACAGAACCGGTACTGGTACCTTGTCGGTATTTGGCCATCAGATGCGCTTTGATTTGGCTGAGGGTTTTCCGTTAGTGACCACCAAAAAATGCCATCTCAAGTCAATCATTTATGAATTGCTGTGGTTTTTAAACGGCGACACTAATACCGGTTATCTCAAAGAGCACGGCGTGCGTATCTGGGATGAATGGGCGGATGAACAGGGTGACTTAGGTCCCGTGTATGGCCATCAATGGCGCAGCTGGCAAGGGGCCAATGGCCAAGTGATTGATCAAATTAGCGACGCCTTGCACACCATCAAGACTAATCCCGACAGCCGCCGCATTATCGTCTCGGCTTGGAACGTGGGTGAGCTCGATCAAATGGCGTTAGCACCCTGCCATGCGCTGTTCCAGTTTTATGTGGTGAACGGCAAATTGTCTTGCCAGCTCTATCAGCGCAGCTGTGATGTGTTTTTAGGCCTGCCCTTTAATATCGCCAGTTATGCCTTGTTAACACACATGATGGCGCAACAGGCGGGGCTAGAAGTGGGTGATTTTGTGTGGACCGGCGGCGATGTGCACTTATACCGTAATCATCTGGAGCAAACGGCATTGCAGTTAACGCGCCAGCCCTTTGCGTTGCCACGCTTAACCTTGGCCAGAAAGCCTGATTCGTTATTCGATTATCAGTTTGCGGACTTTGTACTCGAAGGCTATGAAGCACACCCACACATTAAAGGTGCAGTAGCCATTTAACTCAATATCCAATATGTTATGAGAGCGTTGCTATTTTTCTGCAAATCTCTAATTAACGGCAAAGGTTGTGCCGTCTGCACTAGGTAATGCAAAGGAATGCCCGTTAGGGATGTGCCGAGTCTATTATTCGGTAGCGGATTTTTGATGAGAAGGAGTCTCTATCATATGGCCTATGTACTAAAACGTTTTTTGGCAATGGAATCTTCCGGCGGTATTTTGCTCATTATTGCCGCAATTATTGCCATGCTAATGGCCAATACTGGCTTATCTGATATCTATCAGAATATTCTTAATACCCCCATTCAGCTGCGCATCAGCAGTCTCGATTTGGATAAAACCCTTGCTCATTGGGTAAATGATGGCCTGATGGCCATCTTTTTCTTGGTGATTGGTCTAGAAGTGAAACGGGAGCTGGTGTCGGGCGCGCTATCGAGCCGAGAAAAAGCCATGTTTCCGGCCTTGGCCGCGGTGGGCGGTATGCTGTTCCCGGCCTTGTGGTTTTTGTTGTTCAACTTTGGTGAAGGCGCAAGCCAAAGTGGTTGGGCAATTCCTACCGCCACCGATATTGCGTTTGCGCTGGGTGTGATAGCTCTTTTGGGCAAGCGAGTGCCGCTGAGTCTTAAAGTGTTTTTACTGGCGCTGGCCATTATTGATGACTTAGGCGCTATCATCATCATTGGCTTGTTTTATAACCATGGTTTATCGATACCGGCGCTGTCGGTGGCGGTATTAGGTATTGGCGGCTTGTACTGGCTTAACCGCGCGCAGGTGAAGAATCTGGTGCCGTATCTGATTTTGGGCTGGGTAGTCTGGGTGGCGGTACTGCTGTCGGGGGTGCATGCTACGATAGCGGGCGTTATTTTAGGCTTTTTGATCCCATTGCATGGTATTAAGTTCTCACCCTCTCAAGAGCTAGAGCGCTTTCTTCACCCTTGGTGTGCCTTTTTTATCTTGCCGCTGTTTGCTTTTGTGAATGCGGGAGTCTCACTTAAGGGCTTGTCGTTCACAGATCTGTCTGCACCGCTGCCGCTGGGGATTATGGCAGGCCTACTGCTGGGCAAGCCGATGGGTATCTTTTTAACCGCATGGTTGGCGGTACGCTTAGGCTGGGCTCAATTACCAGTAGGCGTATGTATGAGGCAGATATTTGCCGTGTCCGTGCTCTGTGGCATTGGTTTTACCATGTCTATTTTCATCGCCTCCCTTGCTTTCGCACAAACCCCTGAACTGGCTAATCTCTCGCGCTTAGGTATTTTATTGGGTTCTACTTTGGCGGCCAGCTTAGGCTACACACTCTTGTATGTCATTTTGCCACAGCCCCAGTTAAAGCCGATGGGTGAAGTGGAAACGCAAAGCTAACTCGCGTGTAAAGCCTCGCTAGTTTTGCTAAACAGCAATTGCGACCGTGACCAAGAATAGAGCGGCTGGGTATTCAAACCCAGCCGCCCTTATTCTGATGGTCATATGTCGTGGAGATTTATTTTGTCACACCTTAATTACAACCATCTGTATTACTTTTGGATGACGCAAAAGAAGGGCTCGGTGACCAAAGCCGCCGAGGCCTTATTCTTAACGCCACAAACCGTGACCGGACAAATCCGCCAGCTTGAACTACGCCTCGGCGGTAAGCTCTTCAAGCGCAAGGGGCGCCAACTCGAAGCCAGTGAGCTGGGCCAGTTAGTCTTTAAATATGCGGATCGCATGTTCAGTTTGTCTTATGAAATGCTGGATATCGTCCATTATCGTAAAGAAGATCATTTGGTGTTTGATGTTGGCGTGGCCGATGCCTTATCTAAGCGCTTGGCGAGCCGAGTGTTAATGTCGGTGATCCCCAACGACGGCTCTATTCATCTGCGCTGTTATGAGTCGACCCATGAGCTGCTCTTAGAGCAGTTGAGTGAGCATAAATTAGACATGATCTTATCGGACTGCCCCGTAGATTCGGCGCAGCATGCGGGCTTATTATCGAAGAAACTGGGCGAGTGTGAAATGGGTTTTTATTGCCGCGAGCCGCTGCCGAGTAAACCCTTCCCTGACTGTCTAGAAGAACGGCGCCTGCTAATTCCTGGGCGCCGCACGGCCATGGGGCGACAATTGCGCCACTGGTTAGAAGTACAAGGCCTAAAGCCACAAATTCTCGGTGAGTTTGATGATGCGGCGCTGATGAAGGCCTTTGGCTTTTTTAATCAAGGTATCTTCGTCGCACCGGCTATTTATCGTGATGCCATTTTACAATATCAGCCTGTGGTCGAGATTGGTCGCGTAGAAGAGCTAAAAGAAGAATATTACGTTATTTTCGCCGAACGTATGATACAACACCCAGCCGTTAAGCGATTATGCGAAAGTGATTTTAGTATGTTATTTTCGGGGCTAGACGATTTCTCTACGGGTATTGCGCCCGTCAGCTTTGACGGCGAATTTAGTTAACCATCTTGAATTGGGCATAATAATGGATATGCAAGCAATGCAGGCAGGTGCGGTTCATGCCGTTAAGCTGCTGAAGGCGCTGGCGAATGAGCGCAGACTCTTTATTTTGTGTCATTTGCTCGACAAGGAATTATCGGTGGGCGAAATGAATCAGCACTTAGGTTTGAGTCAATCGGCGCTTTCTCAACACTTGGCGCTGCTGCGTAACGACGGATTCGTGCGTACCCGAAAAGACGCGCAAACTGTGTATTATTCGTTAAAAAGCGAAGAAGTCCGAGAGATGATAGGTCTGTTGCATAAATTGTATTGCAGCGAGAAGTAACTGTGATGAGTGAGACGTGAAGAGTGAGGTGTGAATGAGATTTCCGCCTTACGCCTCTCACCTGACTCCTTACGTTAAAAAACAGACAATAAAAAACCGGCCTTAAGCCGGTTTTTTTACACGCTAATAAAGTCTGTAACTTACAGAGCTTTAATTTTTGCGTTCAAGCGGCTCTTATGACGAGCAGCTTTATTCTTATGGATCAGACCTTTAGTGGCCATGCGATCCAGCAGAGGCTGTGCAGTGTCAAATGCTTTTTGAGCGTTTGCTTTGTCGCCAGTCGCGATAGCTGCAAGTACTTTTTTCATGTATGTGCGAACCATAGAACGACGGCTGGCATTGTGCTTACGGCGTTTCTCAGATTGAAGCGCGCGTTTCTTAGCAGACTTGATATTAGCCAAGGTAAAACTCCTAAAACTGTATTAGCGAGTGAGAATAAAAGGCTGAGGAATATGCCTTTTTCACTGCAGATTGTCAATTGGTTTGTGCAAATAAACATCGCCCTGTGGTCAGATACAGAGCCGAAGGTTAAACTGTCGGCCGAATTCTATCAGCATTACCCCATCTACAGCAATTTTCTTACTACGAGGTTTTCATTTTGAGTAAGGTGCTTTTACGATCAGGCCTAATTGTATCTGCCATGACCCTCATTTCTCGGGTGCTGGGCTTAGTACGCGACGTAGTGATTGCTAACCTGCTGGGCGCTGGCGCGTCTGCAGATGTGTTCTTTTTTGCTAACCGGATCCCTAATTTTTTACGACGTTTGTTTGCCGAAGGAGCCTTCAATCAGGCCTTTATTCCGGTGATGACAGAATACAAACAAACCCGTAGTTTTAAAGATACGCAGGACTTAATCGCTGCCGTTTCCGGTACGCTCGGCATGATAGTGACCATAGTGACCTTCATTGGTATGGTCGGCTCTGGGATTGTGACCGCGATTTTTGGCCTTGGTTGGTTTTTGGAGTGGGTCAATAATGGGCCTGAAGCGTATAAATTTGATTTAGCTTCTTTGTTGTTAAAAGTGACCTTTCCTTACCTGTGGTTTATCTGTTTTACCGCCATGTCGGGGGCCATTTTAAACACCTTCGGCAAATTTGCGGTGTCCTCTTTTACGCCGGTATTTTTGAATTTGGCCATGATAGGGGCAGCCCTCTGGATTTCACCGAAGATGGAGCAACCCGAAATGGGCTTGGCCATTGGCGTTTTTCTCGGTGGCCTGCTGCAGTTTATGTTTCAGTTTCCATTCTTGCGCCGTATCAATATGTTGGTCCGCCCGCGTTGGGCTTGGCACCATCCGGGCGTAGTCAAAATCCGTACCCTGATGCTGCCGGCCTTATTTGGCGTCTCGGTCAGTCAGGTGAATTTGTTGATCGACACTATGTTGGCATCCTTCCTCGCCACCGGCTCTATTAGCTATCTGTATTACTCAGATCGCTTGCTGGAGTTTCCATTGGGGCTATTTGGCATCGCCATCGCCACCGTCATCTTGCCGGCACTCTCTAGCCGTCATGTCGAGCAATCGAAAGAGGGGTTCGCCGCGACCATGGACTGGGGCGTGCGCATGGTGCTGCTGATGGGCTTTCCGGCCATGTTGGGTTTAATCGTATTGAGTGAGCCCATGTTGCGCGTGCTGTTTATGCGCGGCGAATTTGGTGTTGATGAGGTGACGGCGGCCAGCAAGAGCTTGATCGCCTATGGTGTTGGCCTGCAAGCCTTTATGCTGATCAAGGTGTTAGCGCCTGGATATTATGCCCGCCAAGACACTAAGACGCCGGTGCGCTTTGGTATTATCGCCATGGTGGCCAACATAGTGATGAACGGTATCCTGATTTTTCCCATGGGTTATGTGGGCTTAGCCTTGGCCACTGCACTGTCTGGTATTTTGAATGCCGGCTTGTTAGCGTGGGGCTTAAGTAAGCGTGATATTTATCATCCGAGCAGCAAAACCCTGTGGTTTGCTGGCAAGGTCGCGCTGGCCAGTGTCGGCATGGCCGCTTTGTTAGTTTGGCTATCACCGCCGTTGAGCACTTGGGCGCAGTGGAGCATGTTGCACAGCGGCGCTCATCTGCTGGGTTATATTGGCGCCGGTGCGCTGTGTTACGGAGGCTTGTTGTTAATCACAGGCGTGCGTTTTTCACATTTTAAAAGCATCTAGACCTTGAGTGGGGCTGATACTCGCGCTCGCCTGAGGTATAATCCGTCGCTTTACAATTTAAGGCCAGTCTTGGAATCTATGGAGCTTATACGCGGCATTCCCAATATCAAACCTTGGCACGGCGGCTGTGTGCTCACCATAGGTAACTTTGATGGGGTTCATTTAGGGCACCAAGCCGTGCTACTAGGCTTGATTGAACAGGCACGGCGTTTACAAGTGCCGGCGTGCGTAATGGTGTTTGAGCCGCAGCCCCGAGAGCTATTTAGTGGCGGTGAAGCGCCGCCGCGGCTCACAAGCCTGCGCGAAAAATATCACCAATTGGCGCGGCTCGGCATAGACCGTTTATTATGCGTGCGCTTTAACAAGGAGTTTGCCGCCCAAAGCCCAGATCATTTTATTCGAGATTTATTGGTGGATAAACTGGGGGTGCGGTTTTTGGTGGTGGGTGATGACTTTCGGTTTGGCCAGCACAGAAACGGCGACTTTGAGTTATTAACCCGCGCGGGTGCGGCTTTTAATTTTGATGTGGTCAGCACACAGAGCTTTCGCAGAAATAGCCAGCGGGTGAGCAGTACGCTTATCCGTGACGCCTTGATTAATGACAGACTCGAAGACGCCGCCGAGATGCTGGGGCGGCCTTATAGTTTATGTGGCCGCGTGGCCCATGGCGCTAAGCTTGGCCGCACCATAGGTTTTCCCACCGCTAACGTGGCACTTAAACGCCAAGTGAGCCCAGTGTCTGGCGTGTACGCGGTTGAATTGTTAATGGATGGCAGGTCTTATCCTGGCGTCGCCAACATTGGCAATAAGCCGACCGTAAATGGCAGCAAAGCCTTATTAGAAGTCCATCTGTTTGATTTTTCCGGTGATATTTATGGTAAACAGGTGGAAGTGGAGCTGCGCAAAAAGTTGCGCAGTGAACAAAAATTCGCTTCCTTTGCGCTGTTAAAGGAGCAAATTCAACGCGACGCCGTTGCAGCCCGCCAGTGGTTTGGGCTTGCGGTATCAAAACCGAACGGAATGTAGGACTCATGACCGATTATAAAAACACCCTGAATTTGCCCGAAACAGAGTTTCCGATGCGCGGTAACTTGGCCCAACGTGAGCCACAGATGTTAGCTCGCTGGACTGAACAGGATTTATACGGCGCGGTGCGTAAAGCCAAAGCCGGCAAAAAGCCTTTTATCTTGCACGACGGCCCTCCGTACGCCAATGGCAGCATTCACATTGGTCACTCGGTAAACAAGATCCTAAAAGACATTATTATTAAGTCGAAAGGCTTACAGGGTTTTGACTCACCCTATATTCCTGGTTGGGACTGCCACGGGCTGCCGATCGAGCTGAAAGTAGAAGAAAAAATTGGCAAACCTGGCGTTAAGGTGTCTGCGGCCGAGTTTCGTGAAGCCTGCCGTGCCTATGCCAAAACTCAAATTGAAGCGCAAAAAGCCGATTTTATTCGCTTAGGTGTGTTGGGCGATTGGGACAATCCTTATCTGACCATGGACTTTGGCACCGAAGCCAACATCATTCGCTCCATGAGTAAAATTATCGATAACGGTCACCTGCACAAAGGCTCCAAGCCGGTGCACTGGTGTACCGATTGTGGCTCGGCACTTGCAGAAGCGGAAGTAGAATACGAAGACCGTCGCTCGCCCGCGATAGACGTGCGCTTTAAAGCCGTGGATCAAGCAGCAGTCGCCGCTTTGTTTGATTGCCCAATTGATCATTTTGGTCAAGGCGAAATCTCAGTGGTGATCTGGACCACCACGCCTTGGACGCTGCCCGCTAACCGCGCCGTGGCCTTAAATAGCGAGCTAAGTTACGCGCTGGTACAAGTAGAAGGCGAGCATCCCGAGCGCTTGATCTTGGCGGCAGATTTAGTCACCGACGTGATGGACCGTGCCGGTATTAGCCATTATCACAACTTAGGCTTCTGCCAAGGCAGTGCGCTTGAGCTCAGCCGTTTCCAGCATCCTTTCTATGATTTCTCTGTGCCTGCGATCTTAGGTGAGCACGTCACGCTAGATGCCGGTACCGGTGCCGTACATACCGCGCCCGGACACGGTCAAGAAGACTTTGTGGTCGGTCAGCAGTACGGCTTAGAAATTGCCAATCCAGTGGGTGGCAATGGCGTTTACTTGCCTGATACCGAGCTGTTTGCCGGTCAGCATGTGTTTAAAGCCAATGATTCGGTAGTAGAGGTGCTCAAAGAGCGCGGCGCGCTGTTACATCATCAAGCCTACATGCACTCCTATCCGCATTGCTGGCGCCATAAGACGCCGATTATTTTCCGTGCTACACCACAGTGGTTTATCAGCATGGAGCAAGGCGGCTTACGTGCCAAAGCCTTAGGCGAAATTAAGAAAGTACAATGGGTGCCAGAATGGGGCCAAAACCGCATTCAGGCCATGGTGGAGAACCGCCCAGACTGGTGTATTTCTCGCCAGCGCACGTGGGGCGTGCCCATTGCTTTATTTGTGCACAAAGACACCCAAGCGCTGCATCCGCGTGCTACCGAGCTGATGGAAGAAGTGGCCAAGCGGGTTGAGCTGGCCGGTATTCAAGCCTGGTGGGATCTGGATCCGGCCGAGCTGTTAGGCGAAGAAGCGAGTCAGTATGAAAAAGTACTAGATACACTGGATGTGTGGTTCGACTCAGGATCTACGCACGCTACCGTGGTCGATCAGCGTCCCGAATTTGGCGGTCATAGTGCGGATCTGTATCTGGAAGGCTCGGATCAGCATAGAGGCTGGTTTATGTCATCCTTAATGATCTCCACCGCCATGAAAGGCCATGCGCCTTACCGCCAAGTGCTGACCCACGGTTTCACCGTGGATGGCGATGGTCGTAAGATGTCTAAGTCGGTAGGCAACGTGGTTAGCCCACAGCAAGTGATGAACAAGCTGGGTGCAGATATCTTGCGCTTATGGGTAGCGAGCACGGATTACGCCGGTGAGATGACGGTTTCTGATGAGATCCTAAACCGCAGCGCCGATGCCTATCGTCGTATTCGTAACACGGCGCGCTTCTTGTTAGCTAACTTGAATGGTTTTGATCCGGCCACGGACATGGTCGCTGTGGATGACATGGTGTTGATCGACCGCTGGGCCGTGGGCCGTGCGCAGGCGATCCAGCAAGAGATCGTCACCGCCTATGATGAATATAACTTTCATTTAGTGACCCAGAAGCTGATGCAGTTTTGTTCCGTGGAAATGGGCTCCTTCTATCTGGACGTGATCAAAGATCGTCAGTACACGGCGAAAGCCGACGGCCTTGCCCGTCGCTCTTGTCAGACGGCGCTTTATCACATAGTGGAAGCCTTAGTGCGCTGGATGGCACCCATCATGAGCTTTACCGCCGATGAAATCTGGAACTTGTTACCAGGCCAGCGCAGTCAGTTTGTGTTTACCGAAGAGTTCTACGACGGCTTATTTGGCTTAAGCAAAGACGAACAGCTCAATGATGCCTATTGGGCCGAGTTGCTCACCGTGCGTCAAGCGGTGAACAAGGCCTTAGAAAGCGCCCGTAAAGAGAAGGTGATCGGCGGCGCGCTTGAAGCGGACATTACCCTGTTTGTGGATGAGTCATTGGCTACCACGTTAGGCCGCTTAGGGTCTGAGCTGCGCTTCGTGCTGTTAACCTCGAGTGTGACGGTGAAACCCTTGCCAGAAGCCGTTAACGCCCAAGACACAGAGCTGAAAGGCTTGAAAGTGGCCGTGGCTAAGAGCGAGGCCGAAAAGTGCGGTCGTTGCTGGCACCATGTGGCGGACGTAAGCGCTGAGCATGACCATATGTGTGGTCGTTGTGTATCGAATGTTTCTGGAGACGGCGAAACTCGCCGGTTTGCTTAATGGCTAATGTTCGCGGCTCACAGTTAGGTGGCTCACTGTTCAATAGCGGCCTGCGTTGGTGGTGGTTGGCGATAGTTGCCATCTTGCTTGACCAAGTGAGCAAGTGGTTCACCGTGACCTATCTGGACTTTGGTTATCCTGGGGTGGAAATCACCCCCTTCTTTAACCTAGTGCACGTCTACAATCCCGGTGCGGCTTTTAGCTTCTTGGCGGATCAAGGCGGTTGGCAACGCTGGTTTTTTGCCGGTCTAGCTACCGCCGTTACCCTGCTATTAAGCGTGTGGATGGCTAAAATGCCGAAAACCGCCCGCTGGCTACCCGCCGCTTATGCATTAGTTATTGGCGGCGCCATCGGCAACGTGATTGATCGCATTATGCTGGGACATGTGGTCGATTTTCTCGACTTTCATGTGAATAATTGGCATTGGCCGGCGTTTAACTTAGCCGACAGCTTTATCTTTATTGGTGCGGCTATGATCATCATCGACAGTCTGAAGAACGGCAAAGCGGAACAGGACAAAGTAGATGAGCAATGAAATAGGCGCACAGAGTGAAGTATTATTTCACTTTACGCTAACCTTAGCCGACGGCTCTGTCGCCGACAGCACTAAGTTACAAGGTCAACCGGCCAAGCTGCGCATGGGTGATGGCAGCCTAACGGCTACCTTTGAAGCCTGCTTGCTGGGTTTAAAAGCCGGTGACGAGCACAGCTTTGAGCTGGGGCCCGATGATGCCTTTGGGCCGATTAATCCCAATAACATTCATTACATGGAACGCCGGCAGTTTGCCGCCGACATTGACGTGAGTGAAGGCACTATCGTGGCCTTTACGCAACCGAATGGCTCGGAAATACCCGGCATCATTCGCGATGTGGCCGGCGATTCGGTAACAGTGGACTTCAACCATCCGTTGGCGGGTCAGAAAGTTACCTTTGACGTAGAAATACTGACCGTTGCCTAACGGATTTGTTTAGCATTTAAGGAGTCTGGCATGGATATTCTACTCGCCAATCCGCGCGGCTTTTGTGCCGGTGTGGATCGCGCCATCAGCATAGTGGAAAGTGCACTAGAGAAATTTTCAGCGCCCATTTATGTGCGCCATGAAGTGGTGCATAACCGCTACGTGGTGAACAAGCTGAAAAACGCCGGCGCCGTGTTTGTGGAAGAGTTGGATCAGGTGCCAGACGATAATATCGTGATTTTCTCGGCCCACGGTGTCTCAAAAGCGGTGCGCGACGAAGCCAAGCGCCGCGGTTTAAAAGTGTTTGATGCCACTTGCCCCTTAGTGACTAAGGTGCACATGGAGGTGCACAGAGCCAGTAAGAAAGGCATAGAAACCATACTGATCGGCCACGCCGGCCACCCAGAAGTGGAAGGCACCATGGGCCAGTATGAAAGTGCTGACGGTGGTATCTATTTGGTGGAAAACCCCGCTGATGTAGCGACACTGGCGGTTAAACACCCCGATAACTTAACTTTCGTTACTCAGACTACGCTCAGCGTCGATGAAACGTCCGATGTAATAGATGCGCTGCGTGAGCGTTTTCCGACGATCGAAGGGCCGCGTAAAGATGACATTTGTTATGCCACACAAAATCGTCAAGATGCGGTGCGTGAATTAGCGGCAAAAGCAGATGTTATGTTGGTCGTGGGTTCCAAAAACTCCTCTAACTCCAATCGCTTGCGTGAATTGGCAGAGAAGATTGGTACCCGTGCTTACCTCATCGACTGCGTAGAAATGATTGACGCCAGCTGGCTCCTGGACGTGGAGCGGGTAGCCGTGACCGCCGGTGCCTCGGCACCAGAGATCTTGGTACAAGAGGTGGTCAATCATTTGCAAACCTTAGGCGGCAAGACGGTGACCGAGCACCCTGGCCGCGAAGAAAATATCGTTTTTGAAGTGCCAGCCGAGCTTAAAGTGAAGCAAGTTAGTTAAACTGCGTCTGTCCAAAAAATAAAAGTTTAATCTCAAAGCCGAACTTTAGAGTTCGGCTTTTTTATTGCTCATTATCTGGCCTTGGATATGTGTTTTTTAACTTACGGCGTAGGCGCTTGGTTTATTGCCGTCTATTCCCAGCACTCTTGCGGCGTCTTTTCCTGAGCGCGGTTGAGGGTTAGCGACTGGCAAGATTGGCTGCCTTGGTAGTCGTTAACCTGAGGCGAGCCGGATTTAGCGGTGGCGGTTAATTGATACTGGCTGCTGCTGGCTTGAGTAATGCTAAAACTGTAGTGAGCATGGGCGGCAAGTCTGGGGTCTAAGTCGCTGATCTGTTGCGCGTAATGCGGGTAGGTAATACGCCATGCTTCTTGTTGTAGCTGCAAGTGATAGAGGCCTTGTTGTGCTGCACGCCGCTGGGTTTTGACCATATAACCTGAGAGGCTAGGGTAGGCGAGCGCGGCCAAGGTGGCCAAAAGGGCGATGCTAATGAGCAGCTCCACTAATGAAAATCCCATTAGCCGGACTCTTTGTTGCACTCTCTGTTGCACTCTCTGTTGCACTGTCCGTAGCGCTCTCCGTTGCACTGTGTTCCGCCGATAGCGGCCATGTTTACTGCTGTTCATGCTGCTGCCTTGTTGAAAAGAGTACCGTGAACCAAGCTTAGCCCTGACTGTGGGCATGGCTATTTGTGCAAATATGGCAATTCGTATAAAGACGCATAGCACAGGATAAAGAGTGAACTTAGGCATGCTGCAAGGAGGCTGTATGCAAATGAGTCAGACAGGTTTAACGATTATCGAGCTATTGCTTAGCCTAGTGATCATGGCCCTGTTAGCCATGCTGGCGTTGCCCCATTTTCAGAGCTTGGCTCAGCAAACTCGGGTGCGCGGTGCGGGCAGTGTGGTATATACGCACCTGCAGTTGGCGCGCAGCGAAGCCATTAAACGCAATGCCAGCATTACTGTCTGTTTTAGTGGCTCGGGCACGCCAGATTGGCAATATCAGGTGTTAGTGCTCAGCCACGCGAGCAACTGTAATAGCCCAGTTATCGAGGTGCTGGAGCAAGCCAACAGCCAGCAGTTTTCGGGGGTGATCCTGACCGCCGCCTATCCGGATCCCTTATTAATTTTTAAACCCCGCAGAAGTACCTTGCTGGCGGGCAGTTTTACCCTCAGCCAAGATAGTCATCGCCTTAAGGTCATCACTTGGAATAACAGCATTATTCGTACCTGCTCCGACAGCCAATTGCTTGGCGTGCCGCCATGTTAAAGGCGGAGCAGGGTTTTTCATTATTAGAAACTTTGGTGGCCATGGCCGCGGGTATGATTGTACTAGCGGCTTTATTATCCTTATCAATCAGTCTATTAGTGAGCGGTAACACGCATTTGCAGTTGTCGCGTTTGAATCAAGAAGTGCAAGGCATAGCGGATCTCATTAGTCGAGATCTGCAACGTGCCGGTTTTCATCCTGCGGCCATGACGGAATTGGCGTTATCCATACCGGCCTCTAACGCCGTCGCCCCGCACTTAGTATTTTCTCCGGTCCGTGATTTATATCCCAACCCTGCCACGGCCAGCGAGGCGCATTGTCTGCGCGTGAAATTTTGGGACTTGGATGCACCGAGCGGTGAGCAGCGAGTAGTGCGGATTTATAATTTTCAAAAAAATACCGGCATATTACGACTTTATATTCCTGATGATATACAAGCAGTGTTGCCGCTTAGTAACTTATGTAGCTTGGGAGTTCACTCAGGTAATCAGCTTATTTCCAGTCAAGAAATCCGCGTCAATCAATTGTCTTTTCGCTTAACGCCAGATAGTGGCCCTCAAGGCGTTCGCAGTGTTGAGCTGGCGTTGAGCGCTGCGTATGTGAACCGACCGGCATTAGCACAAACCTTGCACAGGCGCATATTATTGCGCAATCGGGGTGATTGGTGATGCAACCTCAAGCGGGCTTTACCACCTTAGCTATCAGCTTGTTATTACTGGCTATCTTAAGCGCTGGGTCTTTGTTTATGGTGAAAGCCATGGTGGCGGAGCGGCGCTTAACCGTAAATGAAATCGAATATCGATTAACCCATGCCGCCGCCGAGCAAGGGCTGGCGGAGGCCATCGCCATGCTACAGGTGGATCCCGATAGACAAAGTGTGGCGAACAGTGTTGCGCACGACTTAGGTGAGGTGAGCTATCAGGTCCGGATAGTGCCTCACACCACTTTGCCGGGTATGCGGCAACTGGAGTCTACGGCCAGCATGGCCGATGGCGCGCGCAGCCGCATACGCTTAGTTTTGGCGGAGCGTTCAATATTGAACCCGCAACACGCAGGGCCTAACTATCCTCTGTTATTAGCCAACGCCAATACCACCATTAATGGTCAGTTGCAGATAGTGGCGCATCAAAGCAATACCAGCGCCTTCTCGATTTGGTCTGCGGGCAATCTCAATGTAACCGGCGCTTTGCACACCTGTTATTTGACCGATTACGATACCGCAACCCAGCGCTGCTTAATCAGTTTGAGCCAAGTCGATGCGCTAGAAGATCGCCTCGAGCAAGATACGCGTCTGCAAGACGCCGACTTTCCTGCGGATGTTGTACGTTATGTCTTTGGCTACGGGGCTGATCAAGAACGGCATCTTGAAGCCATGGCCAGGGCCGAGGTTACGGATTGCAGTGCTATTCAGCGGGCTGGATTTTATATCGTTAGCGGCGGAGCTAGCTGCCAGTTAGACAAGATAGTGAGCTCACGTACCGCTCCTGTGATCCTGTTGGTTAAGGACATGGCGGTGGTGGCCCACATACCCACTCAGTTTTATGGTCTGCTTGTTTTGTATGGCGCTAGCAACCAGACGCTGCATTTCGCCAATGGCAGTGCGCTATTTGGCGGTTTGGTCTTAGGACCCAATACTACAGAGCTGGATGGCGATGTTACCCTGCACTTTGATGCCGAGGTGCTCTGCACCTTGAGTGCTTGTCAGCCAACCTCCACCGCCAGCCAGTTTCGGTTACTGAGTGTGGTGGCCGGCAGTTGGCATGACGATTAAGCCGTTAGCATTAGGTGTAGGGAGGTCGGATGCGATTAACCGCGGGTAAGGGGCGAATGATACGCGGCTTTGGCCTAATTGAAGTTATGGTGGCGCTGGTGTTAATTGCCGTCATGGCGGCGGCTTTGTTACCACTGAGTCAGCATGCGCTAAGTGTGAGTCGGGAGGGGCGACAACGAGAAGTCGCCTTGCGCTTAGCCGAGTCTAAACTGGATGAGTTACGACACTTGGCTCAGCAAAATCAGCCGCAGTTAATGACGAGTGGCGATAGCACGCAGCGGGTGATGGAGACGGAATTCAGTCTAGATTGGACTGTGAGTGCATTTCATTGGAGCGCTATGCAGCAAGGTTGGTTGCCGGCAACGGCTCTTGATGGCGGCAAGACAGAAGTGCTAGTGACTGTGGTTTGGATAGATGGCCATGATCAGCCTCAGTCTTTTAGTTTGAGCTCGGCTATGGTGTCGTTGCCGACGCTGACAGCTGGTCCCTTTGGTCGGCGGCTGTAACTGTGAGCTGTCCCGTTACCATGGGTTATCTAGTTTCCATACTCTATCTAGTTTCAAAGGGACTATCGGGTTTAAACTGGCTATTAGGTTTAAAACTGGCTCTTAGGTTTAAAACTGACAAGCGAGCCTAGTTTTATTACTATGCGTTATCACAGATTTAAGCGGATCCTTTCATGTCTTCACCTCTGATTTTGGCACTGGCGCAGTTAAATTTTACCGTGGGTGCGATTGAAACGAATACCCAAGCCATGCTTGGCGCCATCATGGATGCCCAAGCTCAGGGCGCGGACCTCGTATTATTTTCGGAGCTGGCCATTACCGGCTATTCACCAGAAGACTTATTGCTGCGCAATGATCTCTATGAGCGTGTTGAGGCCGCACTTGCAGAGCTGGCGGCAGCGAGCACTCAGACCGCTATCTTGGTGGGCCATCCATGGCGCCAAGGTGGGCATTGTTATAATGCCGCTTCCTTTTATTATCAGGGCCAGCTGCAAGGGCGTTATTTTAAACAAGAGCTACCCAACGACAGCGTCTTTGATGAACCTCGCTATTTTAGTAAAGGCGAGCAGGCCTGCGTGGTGGATTTTAAAGGCCATCGCTTAGGCTTGCTGATTTGTGAAGATGTGTGGCATAGCAAGCCTGTCGCCAATGCCAAGGCGGCGGGCGCCGAGTTGTTACTCGTTATTAACGCCTCACCTTATGATTATCAAAAACAGTTCCGTCGCCAGGCCATGTTGGCCGAGCGCAGTCAGGAAGCAGGCTTACCCTTAATTTATGTCAATCAAGTGGGCGGCCAAGATGAGCTGGTGT
This sequence comes from Candidatus Oceanisphaera merdipullorum, assembly GCA_018883865.1. Taxonomy (GTDB): domain Bacteria; phylum Pseudomonadota; class Gammaproteobacteria; order Enterobacterales; family Aeromonadaceae; genus Oceanimonas; species Oceanimonas merdipullorum. Next base: position 3,990 of record JAHLFI010000125.1, on the reverse strand, counting down.
TTGATGGTCACTCGCAAGTGTTTAACGCCCGTGGCGAACTGACCCAGCGCCTTAACGCCTTTAGCCCCGAGCTGGCGCTGGTGCGTGTTGAGCAAAAATCACCGCAGCCGGCGGCCATTAGTCCCGCATTAGCGCCCTTAGCAGAGATTTACCAAGCCCTGGTGCTCGCCACCCGCGATTACGTGAATAAAAATGGCTTCGATGGCGTGGTACTGGGCTTATCCGGCGGTATCGACTCAGGTTTGACGCTGGCGATAGCGGTGGATGCGCTGGGCAAAGACAAGGTAGCGGCTGTGATGATGCCGTTTCGTTACACGGCGGCGATGAGTGTCGATGATGCCGCAGCACAAGCTAAGTTGCTGGATGTGGAATATAACAGCGTGCCGATTGAGCCAATTTTCGAGGCCTTCATGGGCCAGCTAGCGCCCTTCTTCGAAGGGCAGGAAAAAGCCGCCGGCGATACCACAGAAGAAAACCTGCAAGCCCGCGCCCGTGGCATGCTGTTAATGGCGCTGTCGAATAAACGCCGTCGCCTAGTGCTGACTACCGGCAATAAGAGCGAGCTGGCGGTAGGCTATTGCACACTGTATGGCGACATGGTTGGGGGCTTTGCCCCGCTTAAAGACGTGCCTAAGACCCAAGTGTTTGCCTTGTCGCGTTATCGGAATACCTTAAGCCCAGCTATCCCACAACGCGTGATTGACCGACCGCCGTCTGCGGAATTGGCTCCCGATCAATTAGATGAAGATAACTTACCGCCTTATGAGGTGTTGGATGCCTTGCTGGAAGCTTATGTCGAGCAAGATAAATCTTACGATGATTTATTAGCCGCCGGCTTTAGCGAAGCAGACGTGCGCCGTGTGCTCAAGTTGGTGGATATTAATGAATACAAGCGGCGTCAAGGTGCAGTGGGGCCACGTGTTAGCCCGCGCAACTTTGGCAAAGACAGACGTTACCCCATTACCTCAGGGTTTGGCCGCATAAATTGGTGAAGAGCTGCGGTAAACGTGGATCCGCAAGCGATCAGCTAACTTCAATCAGCTTGCAGGGTGAGCTGTTAAACGTAACTTAAGGATGAATTGTGAAGAAAATTGAAGCCATCATTAAACCCTTTAAGCTGGATGATGTACGTGAGGCCTTGGCCGAGCGCGGCATTACCGGCATGACGGTGTCGGAAGTTAAAGGTTTTGGCCGCCAAAAAGGCCACACCGAATTGTATCGCGGTGCCGAGTACATGGTGGATTTTTTGCCTAAGGTAAAAATCGAGTTAGTGGTGCAAGATGACTTATTAGAGTCCTGCATCGAGGCCATAGAGCTGACCGCGCGCACCGGGAAAATTGGCGATGGTAAAATCTTCGTGTTTGATGTGTGTCAGGTTATCCGTATTCGCACCGGCGAACAAAATGAAGACGCAGTGTAAGCTGACGCCCTATAACGAACACAGTTTCGCCAAAAAACGTTACTAAAGGGTCAATAACCCTAAAGGCACAAGGTGTTATCTGTTGAATTACCTTGGCCATTGGCCTTTTCTTTGTCACAATCGTTGTGACATCTAAATAGAGGAATAACCCATGCCATTGCTGGACAGTTTTACCGTTGATCATACCCGTATGGAAGCACCTGCGGTGCGAGTAGCCAAAACCATGGCCACGCCGCACAATGACACCATTACCGTGTTTGATTTGCGTTTCTGTCTGCCCAACCATGAGATTTTGTCCGAGAAGGGCATACATACTCTGGAGCACTTGTTCGCCGGCTTCATGCGCGATCACTTAAACCGTGATCAGGTGGAGATCATTGACCTGTCGCCCATGGGTTGCCGTACTGGCTTCTACATGAGCTTGATTGGCGCGCCTAGCGAGCAGCAAGTAGCCGATGCGTGGCAAGCGGCGATGCAAGATGTACTTAAGGTCGCTAATCAGTCAGAAATTCCTGAGCTCAATGAATACCAGTGCGGCACCTTTGTGATGCACTCACTGGATGAAGCCAAAGCTATCGCGACTAACATCATAGAGCGTGGCATAGGCGTAAATAGCAACGATGCGCTGGCCTTACCCGATGCGCTGGCCTTACCCGAAGAGATGCTGAAGTCTCTGTAATGCCAAGTAGCGGCTGTCAGTAACTAAGCGCCCGGTTTAAGCAGCACTGACTTAACCGGGCGCTTTGTCACTTGTTATTCCCTCTAGATTTACTTTCCTTATTCCAGTGCTCAAATGGACAACTTTATGTCAGAACAACAAGATCCTTTCCTTAAGCGGGAAGCTGAAAAATACGAAAATCCCATTCCTAGCCGCGAATTTATTATTGAGCTTATCAAAGAGAATCAAGGCCCTATCTCGCGTGATGAAATTTTTGAAAAACTAGCCTTAGAAGGCGAAGAGCAGACTGAAGCCTTACGTCGTCGGTTACGCGCCATGGAGCGTGATGGACAATTGGTATTCACTCGTACCAAATGCTACGCCTTGCCAGAGAAAATGAACCTGATCAAAGGCCGCGTTATCGGTCACCGTGAAGGCTTTGGTTTCTTGCGCCCCGAAGATGGCGGCGATGATTTATTTTTATCTCAGCGCGAAATGGATGCCTTAATGCATGGCGACCAAGTATTGGTGCAGCCGCTGCGTTTTGATTCTAAAGGTCGCCGTGAAGCCCGCGTGGTGCGTTTGCTGGAATCCCGCGATTTAGAAATAGTTGGTCGTTACTTTATCGAAAACGGCGTCAGCTATGTGGTGCCAGACGACAGCCGCGTGGCCCAAGATATTTTGATCCCACAAGGTGAGACTTTAGGCGCACGCATGGGCCAAGTGGTGGTGATTACCATTACTCAGCGTCCGACTAAGCGCATGACGGGTGTGGGTAAAGTAAAAGAGGTGCTGGGTGAAACCATGGATCCGGGCATGGAAATCGAAATTGCCCTGCGTACCCACGGTATTCCCCACATCTGGCCCGAGGCCGTTATTCAAGAAACGTCCACGCTAGCGGAAGAAGTGCCAGAAGAAGCGAAAGTAGGTCGTCAAGACTTGCGCGCCTTGCCGCTGTTGACCATAGACGGCGAAGATGCTCGTGACTTTGATGATGCCGTGCATTGTGAGCCTAAAGCCTCAGGCGGCTGGCGCTTATGGGTAGCCATCGCCGACGTGTCTTACTATGTACGCACCGGTACGGCTCTGGATCATGAAGCTTACCTGCGTGGTAACTCAGTGTACTTCCCAGCACAAGTGATCCCTATGCTGCCCGAAGTGTTGTCTAACGGCTTATGCTCGCTGAACCCGCAAGTGGATCGCTTGTGTATGGTGGCAGAAATGAGTATTTCAGCCAGCGGCAAGTTATCCGATTTTAAATTTTACGAAGCCGTGATGAATTCTCATGCTCGTTTAACGTATAACAAGGTAGCGGCCATAATCGAAGGTGACGAAGAGCTGCGCGATCGTTATGCGCCGCTAGTACCGCACCTTGAAGCGCTGAATACCATGTATCACGCCATGAAGCATGCGCGTCATCAGCGTGGGGCGGTGGAATTTGAAAGCGAAGAAACGCAATTTATCTTCAACGCCCAGCGCAAGATTGAAAGCATAGTGCCCGTGGTGCGCAACGACGCCCACAAGATCATCGAAGAATGTATGATAGCGGCCAACGTGGCGGCGGCGCGCTTCATTGAGAAGCAAGATGCTCACGCCCTGTTCCGGGTGCACGAAAAGCCAGGTGATGAGAAACTGATCAATTTCCGTAGCTTCTTGGCCGAGTTAGGTCTGGAGCTAAAAGGTGGCAATGAGCCAGAGCCTGCCGATTACGCCTTGCTGGCTGAGCAAATCAAAGACAGGCCCGATCATCAGCTGATCCAAACCATGCTGCTGCGCTCGATGAAGCAAGCCGTGTATCAGGCCGAAAATAACGGTCACTTTGGTTTGGCACTTAAGTCGTACTCTCACTTTACCTCGCCGATCCGTCGTTATCCGGATTTGATCTTGCACCGTGCTATTAAGGCGCAACTAA